>CAMBZO010000361.1 GCA_945872195.1 Akkermansia muciniphila
ATGAAGACGCCGGAGTTGCCGCCGGCGCTGAGGTGCCGCCACTCGACCTCCATGATGAAGTTCTCGTAGTGCCGCGTGGTGCGCAGCGCGCCGACGGGCTTGCCGGTGCAGTGGATGACGCCGCCCTTCACGGTCCAGGTCTCCGGCGCACAGTTGATGTTCGTCCAGCCGGTGAGGTCACGGCCATTGAACATGGAGACGAAGCCGTCGCCGTCAGCGGCGAAGAGCGGGAGGGCCAGCGCGGTGAGTGCGAGGGAGAGCAGATGTTTCATGGCGGGAGCGTAACAGTCCGGTCCGGGGTTGTCCATGCCGCGCACTTGCTCAACCGTCCGCCGCCAGCGGGGGTTGCACGGCCGGCCAGGCGAATTTCCCGATACCCGCGAGCGCGAGGATGGAGATGAGCAAGCCCGGCCACAGAAAGCCCTGCTCGTAGAAGACCCGGACCCGGTGCTGGCCCGCCGGCAGGGGGAACGCCCGCATCCAGCCGTTCGCCGGAATCGCCTCGATGACCGTGCCGCCGACCTCCGCCTGCCAGCCGGGATGCCACGCCTCGGCCAGCACCAGCAGGCCGTCGCTGGGGGCGGCGACTTCGAGCAGGAGTTCGTTCGCGCTGAACTTCCGGAAGCTCACCGGACGCGGCGGGGCCGGGCTGGTGGCCAATGTCAGCGGCAATTCATCCTCCACCAGCGGGCTGCCGTGTTGGTCGTGACCTTGCTGGAGTCGAACGAGAATTTCCGCGTAGCCGAACGGCCCGGTCGCAGCGGTGGCGAACCACGCGCGCGGCTCGGGGTTGGCGTTCGTGAGCACGATCCGGTTCGTGGGGTCGTAGCCGAATCGCTGCGCCGCACCGGGGAGGGGGAAGGGCGTGGTGGCGTAGATGTTCACCGAGAGCGCGGTGCGCGCGAGGTCCGGCGGTGGCACCCGGGCGAGGATATGCAGGCAATCCCATGGGCGTTGGAGGAAGAGCGACGTGTAGGCGTCGCAGTCCGCGTAACGGTGGATCATGCCGTGGTTTGCGGGCAGTGCGCGCCACGGGAAGCCGACCCTCGGCGGTGGCTGGTCCGGCCCGGGTGTCGGAGGCAGCGCGGCGAGCAACGCGGTTTGGGCGGGGAATTCCGGCGGCGCGGAGAAAAATCCGGCGTGGCTGTATTCGCGTTTGGCTTGCGCGGCATTCCAGAGCAGCGGCCCGAGCACGAGCGCAATGCTGCTGGCCCCGGCGAGTCGTGTGGAGGCCGCCGTAGCGAGCTGGGCCCGCAGGCGCGGCCACAGGCAGGCCGCACCCAGCACCATGGCGAACGTGACCAGCAGACCCGCGCGGGCGTGCAGGCGGAAGCTGTCGAAACCGGGTAGCGTGGTTTTGAAGAGCTGGTAGCACGGGGTCTGATCGCCGAGGGCGAGCAGCAGGGCAAAGAGCGCCAGCAACAGCAGCCCGCGCGCGTCGCGGTCCCGCCAGCGGCTGAGGCCGAGGAGGCCGGCCAGCAGTAGCCCGGGGCCGAGGAACCAGTTGTATTCGTGTGCGTGTCGCGAGACGAACGCAGTGGGCAGCAAGAGCGATCGCAGGTGGGACCATTCCAAGCGGCCGTAGTTGATGAAGGCATCCGTGGTCGCCCCGCGATTACCGAATTGGTTCAGCTCGAAGAGCGGCAGCAGCACCACCGCCGCCAGCGCGAGCGCCCAGAGCGTGACAACCGCGAGCCGCGCGAGGGAGCGGAGGGTTTGCTTGGCGCTGGGTGACCACGGCGGGGCGAGGTTGCGGCCCACGAGGAAGACGCCTTGGCCGACCGTCGTGAGCCAGAAAACCTGCGGGTGGCCGCAGAGCAGTTGCAGGCCCGTCAGTAGCGCGTGCCGTGCGGCGACGGACTTGTCCCAACCCTCGTCGAGCCGGATGGCATGAAGGAAAATCCACGGCGTGTAACACATCGCCGCGAAGTAGAGCAGATGCCCGACGAACAAGTGCGAAGTCAGCACGCCGCTGAGGAGGAACGCGGCCCCCGCCACCCACCCCGTCGCGCCGTCCGCCCCGAGGCGCGCAGTGAGGCGACGCATTCCCCAGACGCCAAAGAAGCTGTGCAGCCACAGCAGCAGGAAGACGCCCGTCGCCTCGCCGAGCAGAAGCAGATACACGGGCGGGTAGAAGACCGCGTTCTGCAAGTCGCCGAGGAACGGGCGTCCCAGTCCGATATACGGATTCCACAGTGGCAGCTCGCCGTGCTTCAAGGCGGTGAGGAGAAAGTGAAAGTTCGGCTGGTGGAAGAACAGGTGGTCAATGCTCTGGAGGATGTTTGGCTCGGTGAAGCACAGCAGCCAGGTGGCAAGCGCCATCATCAACGCGGCGAGCGCGAGTTCGGGGCGGCTTTCGGAAACAGGAGCGTTCACGCGGCGGGGGGGCGGAAGGAGCAGGCAGTTCACGCCAGAAGGATAGCCATTGGGGATGGGGCGTCCAACCCGAAGGCGGGGCGGGGATGCAACGCCAAGCCGCAACGCCGCAGGGAGCCAACCCGGTAGGGTGAGACTCCGTCGAACCCCATTTGCCGACGCAGGAGGCTCGAGCGGAGCGAGCATCTTGGCCGGGCGTGACATCGTCCGAGATGCTCACTGCGTTCGCCTCGCTGCGCTCGAGATGGAGTTCGACGGAGTCTCACCCTACCGGGGTTGGCGACGCCTCACGCCACAATGTCTCTCATCACCCGCCCATGCACATCCGTCAGCCGGAAGTCCCGGCCCGCGTAACGATAAGTCAGGCGCTCGTGGTCGAAGCCGAGGCGGTCGAGCAGCGTCGCGTGCAGGTCGTGGACGGACGTGCGGTCTTGCACAGCCTTAAAGCCAAACTCGTCCGTCGCGCCGTGGACGGTGCCGCCCCGGATGCCGCCGCCGGCCATCCACACGCTGAAGCCGTAGTGGTTGTGGTCGCGGCCCAGCTTGGATTTGCCGGCGTCGGTCAGCTCCACCGTGGGCGTGCGGCCAAACTCGCCGCCCCAGAGGATGAGCGTGTCCTCGAACATCCCGCGTTGCTTGAGGTCCGCGATGAGCGCGGCGATGGGTTGGTCAATCTGCGCGGCGAGCTTGCGGACGTTGCCCTCGATGTTGTCGTGAGTGTCCCACGGCTGGCCCGCGCCGTGCCAGAGCTGCACGAAGCGCACGCCGCGCTCCAGCAGCCGCCGCGCGATGAGCGTCTGCCGTCCGTGGACGTGCTCGCCGTAGAGCGACCGGAGATGCTGCGGTTCCTTGCTGAGGTCGAACGCGTCGCTCGCCTCCATCTGCATGCGGAAGGCGAGTTCAAAGGACTGGATGCGCGCGTCGAGCCGCGAGTCCGTGGCGCGCGCGGCTTGATGCTCGGCATTCAACTGGCGGAGCAAACC
>CAMBZO010000362.1 GCA_945872195.1 Akkermansia muciniphila
TAGAGCGGCTCCAGCCGTGCGAGGGGCAGCGCCGCCCGCCGCGCCTCTGGCTCCGACGGGGCAGCGAGCCACGCGTCGTTCAGGGCCTGCAATTCCGTCTCCACCTCACCGCGCTTCGCACGCAGCCGCGTTTGCAGCGCGTTGAGCTGGTTCGTCCACTCCATCGCGCGCCGGAACATCTTCACCTTGAGCAAAGGTGAGTTTGCGCGGCCCTTCTCCAGCAGGAAGAAATCCACGTCGCGGCAGAGCTGGCCAACAGCGAAAAACAGATCCGTCAGCTCGGGTGGCGTGGACTGAATGTTGCCCGGCTTAGCGCCGGACTCCAGTTCGAGCAGGTGCTGCAAGCGGTCCTTCGGCTCGCGCAGCGTGGTGAACGCGGCGTTGAGTTCGGTGTAACGCTCCTGCGCAACGGCGCGCTCGGCGGCGGGCGCATTGTGGAAACGGTCGGGATGCACCGCAGCGGAGCGGGCGAGGAACTTGGTCTTGAGCGAGTCCGCGTCCAGCCACGGACGACGCGGCTCATCGAGCAGGGCGAAGCAGTCGGTCACGCGCTGAAACTCTCGCCGCACGAGCAGCTCGTCGCGGCGTTGGGATTCGTCACCTTGAACCCGCCATCGGTCAGCGCTTCCACGTAGTCCAACTCGCTGCCGGTCACGTAGAGGGCACTCTTCGGGTCCACCACCACCTTCACGCCCGCGCTCTCGACGAGGAAGTCGCGGTTCTGCGGGCGGTCTTGGAGGTCCATCTTGTATTGCAGGCCGGAGCAGCCACCGCCGATGACAGCCACGCGCAGCACACCGGCGGGCCGGCCCTGCTTGGTGAGCAGGGTGGAAACCTTCTTCGCGGCGTTGGCGGTGAGCTTGATGAGCCGTTCGTCGCCCACGCGAAAACTCGGTTGGGCGGCGGCGGTGGGGGCGATTGGAGTTCCAGCCATCATGTGCGGTGAACGTATCGGCGCATTTCCCCGGAGTCAACGAGCCCGCCTCCCTCCTGCTGGCTCGCGTTGCTTCCGGCCCCCGAACGCGGTCTGACTCCGCGCTCTGAACCACCATTTGCCTTGCGCGGTCATTTTGTGCATAAAGCGTGAAACTGAATCCAATCACTGCCATGCAACTCCTGATCCGTTCCCTGTTCGTTTCACTTCTCACCGTTACCGCCGCTGTTGCGGCCGATTCCTCCATCGGTGTCGGGGCCAAGCCTGTCGCCGGAGCGGAGGTCATCCTTGATGGCTCGCGCAAGATGTTGGATGAGAAATGGACTTACTGGCAGGGGCCGCGCTTCGCCTCGTCGCTGCCGATCAAGTGGAAGGTCGTGGACGATCCGGTGGACAAGGGCACGGTGGTGCAGACCGATGATCCCGTGGCGCTCGGCGGCAAATACGGCACAGCGGACATCGTGACGAAGAAGGCTTATCGCGACTTTCGCCTGCACATCGAGTTTCTCGTGGTGAACCCGCGCGGCAACAGCGGCGTGTATCTCCAGAACCGCTACGAGATTCAGATCATGGAGGGCGACAAAACCAAGCACGGCA
Organism: Akkermansia muciniphila; assembly: GCA_945872195.1. Classification (GTDB taxonomy): domain Bacteria; phylum Verrucomicrobiota; class Verrucomicrobiia; order Limisphaerales; family SXTU01; genus SXTU01. Next base: position 1,532 of record CAMBZO010000362.1, read on the forward strand.
TGGGCGCAGTCATCAACGAGACCGAGTCGCCCTATCACGCGTTCGCCGGCCTCGGGAAGTGGAACAGCTACGACATCGTGTTCCGCGCCGCACGGTTCAAGGACGGCCAGCTAACCGAGAAGGCGATGGTCTCGATGTATTTCAATGGCCAGAAAGTCCACAAGAACGTCTCGATCAATCAGGTCTGGGGCGGCGCAAACTCCGGCGTGGACGGCGGCAACGACAAGGGCAAGGGCATCACCGACTCGCCGCAGGGCTTGAAACTCCAGTGCGAGGGCCACGACGTGCGCTATCGCAACGCGTGGATTAAGGAGTTGGAGTTGAAGGACGCGAGCACGGACTTCTGAGCTGCGACTGCGGCGAAGTGAAGCGCATACTTTCCCCTGTTCAGCCACGCATTCGGAAACACGGCTCGCAGCCGCGCAGCCGGGATGCTATGGGTGGGCCATGAACCGCGCGCTCCGAACCGGCCTGTGCCTCGCACTGCTGTCCCTCGCGTTTGCCGCTGACCTGTCGCTCGCGGCGGACAAGCTGGTCTGGGGCGGCGGCGAGCGTGTGGATGCGGACATCAACGGCTGGTCCCTGCCGCAACTGCTTGAACATCTAGCCGAAGCCACCGGCTGGCAGGTCTTCGTGGAGCCAGGCGCACAGCTCAAGCAGCCGGTCTCCGTGAAGTTCAGCAAGCTCGCATCCGGCGAAGCACTCGGGCGGATGCTGGGCGACCTCAGTTTCGCCGTGCTGCCTCAGCCCAATGCGCCCGCCAAACTCTTCGTCTTCCGCACTTCCGTCGGCGATGCCACGCAGCGCGTGCAACGGCGCGAGCCGGTCAAGCCCAAGCCCATCGCGGACGAACTCGTCCTGTTGCGCAAAGCTGGCAGCAAGGGCAGCGCAGAAGAACTGGCGAAGCGTCTCGGCGCGAAGATCACCGGGCGCGTGGACCAGTTCGGCGCTTACCGGCTGAAGTTCGCGGACGAGGACGCCGCGCGGCGGGCGATTGCCGAGCTGAACGAAAACAGCGACTTCGACGTGGACTACAATTACTCCGTCCCGCGACCCGCGGTCACCGAGCCGCTCGCCGCGAGTTCCGCCCAACTGCTGAACCTCAAGCCTGATGCGAGCGCGCCGGCGGGGCAGTTACGCGTGGGCCTGATTGATGTGGCCGTGCAGAAGAATTCCCCCTACGGAGAATTCCTGCTGGCAGGAGTGTCCGTCGCCGGCGATGCGCCGCCCGGCACCGCGAGTCCCACGCACGGCACCGCGATGTTTGAGACCCTGCTGCGTGGCCTCGCGTCCACACAGGACAAGGGCGCAGCCTCGTCCGTGCGCGTGCTGCCGGTGGACGTGTATGGCAATGCGGAGAACACCAGCACGTTCAACGTCGCGCTCGGCATCGTCGAGGCGCTCAATGCGGGGGCGACCGTCATCAACCTCAGCCTCGCCAGCGCGGGTGACAGCCAGTTGCTGCACAACGTGATCATCCAGGGAGCCGAACGCGGCGTGCTCTTCATCGCCGCCGCCGGCAACGAGCCAACCACGCTACCCAATTATCCAGCCGCCTATCCCGAGGTGCTCGCGGTGACGGCGGGGGGCAAGACCGGCCTCGCCAGCTACGCAAACCGCGGTGACTTCGTGGACGTGGCCGCGCCGGGTTCGAGCATCATCTACTTCGGCGGCAAGGCCTACATGGTCAGCGGCACTTCGGCCTCGACGGCATTTGTCTCCGGCCTCGCAGCGGGGATGAAGTCGAGCACCGGCGCTTCCGCAGCCGCCGTGACCGCCAAGCTCAAGGAAGTGCTCGTCGTGCCGAAGCCGAACGGGAATTAA
>CAMBZO010000363.1 GCA_945872195.1 Akkermansia muciniphila
TGGAGGCGTTTCTGGACACGAAGCACGTGAGCCTCGTGGTGTAGGGATGGAAAGTGTTCAGCCCTCTTTCCGCTGCGCAAGGTTCGCCAGCAGCTTCTCCGCGCAGGCTCGGGCGAACTCCGGCGCGTTGATGGCGCAGTCCAGTTCCACCACCTCAATGTCCTTTCGTAGGAAAGCCTTCAGCGCGGTGAAGAGGATGCGGTCGGCGATGGGGTCGTGAAACTTCTGGCCGGGCGCACTGATGACGCTGATGGCTTTGAGCGGGAGCAGCACTGTCACGGGCGCGGTGGAGAGGTTGATTTTCTCGGCCAGGATGCGGCCCAGCTCGGCGCATTCCTCGGGCGAAGTGCGCATGAGCGTCACCTGCGGGTTGTGCTGGTAGAAAGTGCGGTCGGCGAACTTCGACGGCACCGTTTCGGGTCCGCCGAAGTTAACCATGTCGAGGCAGCCGGGCGTGACGATGGCGGGCACGCCGTGGCGCGCGGCGGCTTCGCAACGCGTCGGGCCGGCCCCGAGGATGCCGCCGGCCAACTCATCCGCCAACTCGGTGGTCGTGATGTCGAGCACGCCGGCGACCATGCCGGATTCGATGAGCGACTCCATCGCCCGCCCGCCCGTGCCGGTGGCGTGGAAGACCAGGACTTCGTAGCCAGCGGCCTCGAGGGTTTTCTTCGCGGCCTGCACGCAGTCCGTCGTGTTGCCGAACATGGAGGCGACGATGATGGGCTTATCCTCGCCGGGCGATGGGACGCTCTCGACCATGCCGCAGATGGCTCCTGCGGCGCGGGTGAGGATTTGGCGTGAGATGCGATTGATGCCCGCGACGTCCACCACGGAAGGAAACATCACGATGTCCTTCACGCCGACGTAGGGCGCGGTGTTGCCGCTGGCGAGCGTGGAGACCATCACCTTCGGAAAGCCAATCGGCAGCGCGCGCATCGCTGCCGTGCTGATGGCTGTGCCGCCGCCGCCGCCGAGGGAGATGACCCCGTCGATGCGCTTGTCAGCAACGAGCCTTGCCAGCACGACGGGCGCGCCCCGCGACATTGCGGCAACCGCTTCGCCCCGGTCTTTCTTGGCCACGAGCGCGTTCAAGTCCGCGCCCGCAGCCGCCGCGACCTCGAACCGCGTGATATCGGGTTTGAGCTTCGGCGCGTCGAGCGTGCCGGTGTCGATGACGAGCACTTGATGCCCGCGTTGTTTGATGAGGTTCGCAACGAAGGCATGCTCCTCGCCCTTCGTGTCCATTGTGCCGAGAACTGCGATTGTCGCCATAGGTGCGAGCGAAGCGTAGCGGCTTGGGTTTGGAACGGCAGAAAATAATCGGCCACCGGGGCTTCGCCCGCGCCCGCGCCAGACGGCGACTGCAAGTCGCCGGCACGAGGGCTTGCCCGCTACTTCAACTCACGGCCATACCGCTCCCACTTGCCGCGCATCTCGGCGAGCAAGGCCGCGTGCTTCGCGTCGTTCAGCAGGCTGCGCTCCTCCAGCGGGTCGGCTTGCAGATCGTAGAGTTCTTCCTTCACCGGCGTCTCGGCGATCCAGCGGAGATACTTCCAACGCTCCGTGCGCACGCCCTCGCTCTGCGGGATGCGCGCGGCGACGCTGTGGTGCTCGTAGAAAAACTCCGTGCGCCAGTCCTTCGGCGATTCGCCTTTGAGCAGCGGCACGAGGCTGCGGCCTTGCATGGTCTTCGGCGCGGGAACTCCCGCCAGCTCGAGCATTGTCGGCGCGAAATCCACGTTCAGCACCATCGCCTTTGAGCGCTGGCCCGGGGCAGTTTTGGGGGAGCGCGGGTCGAAGATGAACGACGGCACGCGGATGTCTTCCTCATACATGAACCACTTGTCCGCCATGCCGCGGTCGCCGAGCGCGAAGCCGTTGTCCGCCGTGAAGACGATGACCGTGTTGCCCGCCAGCCCGCGCTGCTCCAGTTCTGCCACGATGCGCCCGACCTCGCGGTCCACGCCGGTGATGAGGCGGTAGTAGTCGCGCAGGATGCCCTGCGTCTTCTCCGCCGTATCGAAGCGCCAGCCCCAGCGGCGACGGCCCTCGGACTTCTGCACGGACTCCGGCAGCCGCTTGAACGCCTCGTCCGTCGCGAGCTTGGGCACCGGGATGGTCACGTCCTTGTATAACTCCTCATCGCGCGGGTCCGGCTCGAACTCGCGCGGCTTGCCGTCGCGGGCGTGGACGGCGTTGAAGCTGATGGACAGGCAGAAGGGTTTGTCCTTCGAGCAGCCGCCGAGGAACTCCAGCGCCTCGTTGCCGAAGCGCGCCGTCTTGTGCGTGCGCGTCGGGTCATTCTTCTCGATGAACTCGCCGGCCTGGCCGGGCAGGCCCTTCCAGTAGTCGAACGCCTTCTCTTTTGCCGCCGTTTCCATTGGGCTGCCGACGCCATACTTGCCGATAAACCCGGTGCGGAAACCCCCCGTGCGCAGTTGCGCCGGATACGTGTTGTCCCACGCCGTGCCGTTCAAGCCCTTTGCGAAATCCTCAATGCCGTGTCGCCGCATCCATTGCCCGGTGAAGATGCTCGCGCGGCTCACGGAACAAATCGAAGTCGTCACGAAGCAGTTGTCGAAGACAACTGACTTGGCCGCGAGCCGGTCGAGATGCGGCGTCTGCACAATTTTGTCGCCCATGAAACCCAGCGCGTTCCAGCGCAGGTCGTCCACGAGCAGGAAGACGAAGTTAGGCGGCGCGGGCTTGGGCGCCGCCAGCAACGAGCACGACACGGAACACGCCAAGACCATTACGAACCGAAGGACTTGCTTCATAAGCAAACTCCTATCACGCCAAGATGCCTCGCACCACCTCGCCGTGGATGTCCGTGAGGCGGAAGTCGCGGCCTTGGAAGCGGTGCGTCAGCCGCGTGTGCTCGATGCCCAGCAGGTGCATCATCGTCGCGTGGAGGTCGTAGATGCTCACGGGGTCGCGGACGATGTTGTAGCAGTAGTCGTCCGTCTCGCCGAACGTGATGCCGGGCTTCACCCCCGCGCCCGCCAGCCACATCGTGAAGCAACGCGGGTGATGATCGCGCCCGTAGTTGTCCACGCTCGCGCCGCCTTGCGAGTAGATCGTCCGCCCAAACTCGCCGCCCCAGACGATGAGCGTGTCGTCGAGCAGGCCGCGCTGCTTCAAGTCGAGCAACAGCGCCGCCGTGGCTTGGTCAGTGTCCTTGCACTGGCCGCGAATGGCCTTGGGCAAACCGCCATGATGGTCCCAGCCCATGTGGAAGAGCTGGATGAAGCGCACGTTGCGCTCGGCGAGCCGGCGCGCGAGCAGACAGTTCGCGGCGTAGCTTCCGGGGCGCTTCACATCGGGACCGTAGCTTTCGAGCACGGACTCCG
>CAMBZO010000364.1 GCA_945872195.1 Akkermansia muciniphila
AACGGGCGCGCGGAGCCGAAGCTGAACTTCACGCGCGCGACGCACCCGGAGTGGTTCGCGAACGGCGTGGTGAAGTTCGACCGCGTGATTGACGTGCCGCTGGCCGAGGACGCGCACCTCATCGTGGTGGCGGCGGGGGAGAACTTCGACCTCAAGACCGGCTACGGCACCAGCGCGCAGGCCAAACTAAAACCCATCGCCTACCACAACCCCATCTGGGCCGACGTGGACGGCAGCGGCTTCAAGCCCAACGGCGACACGCTGGGCTGGCCGCTGGCGACGAAGGTCACGACGGAAGAGGCGCGTGCGCTGCTGGAAGCCCGCGCGAGCACGCCGCCGAAGGCGACCGCAGCACCAGCGACTGAACCGAAGGCCAAGGCGAAGAAAAAGTAGCGCCCCACCGTGCATAGCTCGGCGAACACACCGGAGCTGTGATTACACGGTGCTTGAAAGCGTCGGGCGCAAGTCAGGTTATGACTAGTCGCGCGGTGACAGCACTGCTTTTGGTCGCACCTGCCGGACTCCCGCCCGCAGGAATTCTCACGGCACACGCTGCTTCCATCCGGCCTGTCAAAACCTGACTGGCGCGTAAATGCCGCCGCCAAACCATCCGTTGACCGCAGGTGGAAATTTGGCATCCTTCGCCCCCACACAAACACAGCAGCCATGACTACCATACGCCTACAGCCACGGCCCCGTGCCTTCACCCTTATTGAACTCCTCGTCGTCATCGCCATCATCGCGATTCTGGCCGGAATGCTCCTGCCCGCGCTGGCGGGGGCGAAGGAGAAGGCCAAGCGCACGCTCTGCCTGAACAACATGAAGCAGATCGGGCTGGCCATGAACATCTACGCCAGTGACAACAATGACCGTTACCCCAGCGGCCAACGGGACAACGGTGCCTATCACTCAACCTTCGTTCACACCCAAGTCTTCACGAACGCCTTCCTCCGCGCGGGCTTCAACACCAATTCCTTGAACTGTCCCAACAAGAAAAATTGGGATCAGCTTCAGCCCGGGGTCGGCTGGCGAATCAGCTACTACAACCTCTGGGGATTTCCGACGCAGAACGACACCCGCAGTCGCGCCGGCACCTACACCGTCGCTCAGACCACGCCTTGGGATAGTCCCCAGTTCGTCCAAGACACAGGGCCAGACCACATCCTCGGCGCAGACGTGGTCGAAAAGGGGACTGCCAACACCCCCCCTGGTCAGGGCCCCGTCTCGGGACCGCACGGGCCTACGGGACCGGTTTTTAGTGCGCCAGGAGTCACGGTCGAACCCAGCGTTATCCGGGTGGCCGGGGCCAACGTGGCCCTCCCGGATGGTTCAGCTCAATGGCGCAAGATGAGCGACATGAAGTCTCGTTGGGTCTTCTGGAATGGAAGCGCCTCCACCACCGGCGCGGCTTCGATCATTGGCTATTGGTGAACGGGCACGCGCGCGCCACCTCGGCAGCACGCGGGCAGCGGTTTCCGCCTCAGCCCACTGGCGGCTGGGAAAAAATCTGGGCGACTGTGAGCCTCAGCGCAGGTAGCAGCTTTTCTACCAGCATCTCGCGTCCGGCGTAGATGTGCTGGAGCGCCAACCCGTGCGGGCTGCCGTGATAGATTTCCACATTGTTGTAGCGCGGGTCCACCATCCACAGGCGCGGCACGGCGGCGGTCTCGTAGAGTTCCTTCTTCGTGACTGTGTCCCAACGATGGTCGGTGGAGCTGACAATCTCGGCAGCGAGCCAGAGCTTGCCCGTCGCGGCGGTGACGAGCGCGAGGTCAGGCCGCAGCAGCGTGCCGGGGGAAAGCTGGACGCTGGAACGCGGCTCCAGCAGGCGCGCGACAGCACTGCCCTTGAGCGCGGCCGTGAACGCCGAGTGCAACGCCTCGCAAACTTCCTCGTGCCGGCCGGCGGACACACGGCGCAGGACGGACACGCCTTCGATGATTTCTTCGTAGTCGGATTTCACGGGAAGTGATTTAGCAATCAGTGGCCAGTATTCAGTCAGAGCCCGTCCGAATCGCCTACTGAATACTGCTTACTTTCGGATCAGTTCGCTCAAAAACCTCCCCGTGTGCGAACGCGGGTTCCGCGCGATTTCCTCCGGTGTGCCTTCCGCGACCAGTTCACCGCCCGCCTCGCCCGCCTCCGGGCCGAGGTCAATCACCCAGTCGGCTTCGGCGATGAGGTCGAGGTTGTGCTCGATGACGAGGACGCTGTGCCCCGCGTCCACGAGGCGTTGCAGCACGGCTACGAGCCGCTGCACGTCGCTCATGTGCAGGCCGATGGTCGGCTCTTCGAGGATGAAGAGTTTGGCGTTTCGGGTTTGGCGTCGCGGGTCGGGCAGCGGGTCGGGGCCGTCTTTCAAGCCGCCGAGAAGATGCGACACCAGCTTCACCCGCTGCGCCTCGCCGCCGCTCAAGGTCGGACTGGTCTGGCCGAGCTTGAGGTAGTCGAGGCCGGTGTCGCGCAGCGCCTCCAGGGGGCGGCGGATGCGTTTCTGCGCGGCGAAGAAATCGAGCGCCTCGGCCACGCTGAGGTCGAGCACTTGCGCGATGTTCTTGCCGTTGAACAGCACGTCGAGCGTCTCGGGATTGAAGCGCAGGCCGTTGCAGACTTCGCAGCGAACGTAGGCGGGCGGGAGGAAGTTCATCTCCAACTTCACGTCGCCCGCGCCATCGCAGCCGGGGCAGCGGCCCGCCGGGCTGTTGAAGCTGAAACGTCCCGGCCCGTAGCCCCGCATCCGCGCCTCGGGCAACTGGGCGAACAGCGCGCGGATGTCATCGAAGAAGCCGACGTAGGTCGCGGGCGTCGAGCGCGGCGTGCGACCGATGGGGGACTGGTCCACTTCGTAAACGGTAGCGAGGGACTCGTGGCCGGTGAGGCGTTGTCGAGTTGAAGGGTTGAAAGGTTGAAGGGTTGGCGGGGGGCGCGTGCTTCGTGATTTCTTCGCGAGCGCGGCTTGCACGGCGGGGAGGAGGCACTCGCGAATCAAGGTGCTCTTGCCGCTGCCGCTCACGCCGGTGATGGCGACGAAGCGGTTCAGCGGGAAGCGGACGGTGAGGTGCTTGAGGTTGTGCGTCGCGGCGTTGGCGAGGGTGAGAAAGTGGGCAGGTAGGAAAGTGGGAGAGTGGGAAGGCGAACTTACGAGCCGCCCACGAACTTTTCCTCTCTCATTTTCCCGCTTTCCCACTTTCTCACCTGCCACTCCCCTTCGTTCGCCCCGACTCGGATACTTCTTCCCCGCCTGCGCGCGGAGTTGCTGGCCGGTGATGCTCTCCTTGTGCCGCAGTAGTTCCTTCAAGGTGCCGCTGGCGATGACTTCGCCGCCCTTCACACCCGCGCCGGGGCCGAGGTC
>CAMBZO010000365.1 GCA_945872195.1 Akkermansia muciniphila
CGGCCAGTGGGAACGAAGGCGCGGCTTGGAGGTCGAGCACTTCACCCTGCCGGTGAGGTGCAACCGGGGCGATTTGCATTGGCATACCCCATTCCACCAGCCATTTGCCACCGCTGGCAACTCACCCAACTGCTTTTTTAAGGTTTAACGCGTCGCCAATGGGCGAGGCGGCGCTGGCGGTGAGTAACGTGGCAAGGACGAGGAGGAGCGGGAGGAAGAGGGTAGGTTTCATGGTGTGAATCGCGGGTGTCGGATGGGGTTTTCGAGGAGGCTATTCAGAGAGCCAGCCCTGAGCCGTCAGGCTGACGCCTGATTCGTGTCTTCGACATGAACGAAGACTAGTATGGACCAATATCACTCTACGAGCAGCACGTATCCCCGCGCTACAACAGCCAGGCGTTCTGGCTTTCCTTGTAGTGGCGGCGGCAGACGGAGACGTAGCGTTCGTTGCCGCCGATCTCGATTTGCGCGCCGGTCTTCACGGGCGCGCCGCCGGCGTCGAGACGCAGGACCATCGTGGCTTTGCGACCGCAGTGGCAGATGGTTTTCAGCTCAATCAAGTTGTCCGCCCACGCGAGGAGCCACTGGCTGCCCTCGAAGAGATTGCCCTGAAAGTCGGTGCGCAGGCCGTAGCAGAGGACCGGGATGCGCAGGCGGTCGGCGAGGTCGGTGAGTTGCTCGACCTGGGCCTTGGTGAGGAACTGCGCCTCGTCCACGAGCACGCAGGAGAGGATGCGCTGCTGGTGGTCCTCCTCGGCGAGGGTGTAGAGGTTTTCGTCCCTCTTGAAGCCCTTGGCCTCCGCCGAGAGGCCGATGCGCGAGGCGACTTTCCCCGGGCCAGCGCGGGTGTCGAGCTGCGGTGCGAGCACGAGGGTGTTCATGCCGCGCTCCTGATAGTTGTAGCTGGACTGGAGGAGCAAGGTGCTCTTCCCCGCGTTCATCGCCGAGTAGTAGAAATAAACTTTGGACATAGCGAACGTAGCCGCCGAGGTCAGGAGGCGGACACCATCTTTCAACCTTCCCCTCCGCCTCCTCACCTCGGCGGCTACCCGGTCACACCTTCCCAATCCACTTGCGGTCTTCCCAGACGGCTTTGAGCGAGGTCACGTTCTTCGAGTCGAGGACCTTCATCGCGGCGGTGCCGAGGTCGCCTTTCTTCAGCGCGTGCCAGGCGTCGCTGGCGTTGATGGCGACGTGCTGGAGGACGCTCGGGTCGCGGTAGCAGTCAATCATGCACTTGGTGCAGCCATCCCGGATGAGCTTGGTGTCGTCCCACTCATAGACCTTGCACATGGGCTTGTCCCACGCGTGGCAGCGGTAGAGGTCGAGGTTCCAGTCGAGGTAGAAATACTTGTGCCCGCCGAGACAGCCGAAGTGCTCCTTCTCGCCGCGCAGGTGGCGCTGCATCTCGTCGAGCGACTCGGTGGGGTTCACCACCGGGTAGCCGCTGCTGCGCTTCATCTTCTTGATATTCTCGAAGAGCGCGAGCAACTCGGTGTTGTTGAAGTTCACCAGGCCGCTGTCGCTGAAGCTGAGGTAGCTGGAGGCCAGGCTCGTGAGCGGGTAGCTGAAGGTGCAGCTCTCGAAGCCGAGCGTGCGGAGGAAGTCGGGCAGCTTCTCGTAGTCCTCGATGAGCCGGCTGGCCGTGATGCTCGCGGTGCATTGGATGCCAGCGGTCTTGAAGAACTCGTTGGCCTTCTTGATTTTCCGGCACACGTCGGGGAGGCCGCGGTTGGCCTCGTGCTTGGCGACGTCGTGCGCATCAATAGACATGATGACGCTGGTGAGGCCATCGCTGGCGAGAGCCTTCATGTTGTCGTCGTTCCACAGGCCGCCGTTCGTGCAAATCATCGGGTGGATGCCTTGCTCCGCCGAGTAGCGGACCATCGCGCGCAGGTCGCGGTGCACCATCGGCTCGCCGCCCACGAAAAGCAGGTAGCCGATGTGGTTGCGCTTGGCGATGTCCACGACGTCCTTCGCCTCCTGCAGCGTGACGCTGTGGCGTTTCTTGGGGTCGAACTGCGAGCGGGCGAAGCCGCAGAAGCCGCAGTCGGCGTTGCAGATGTTCGTGATGGCGAACTGGAGGTAGCCGGGGCCGCCGTGGTTCAGCACGTCCTTGAAGAGCTGCCAGCCGGAAGTCTTTGGGCGTGCCACGGGCTTGGAGAAGTCGGGGGCGGGCGACCGAGTGGGCGCGGTGGCGACGGGTGATTCAGTGACGGCGGTGCTCATTAAACGAGGGCTGCATAGTGTGGAACGGCCAGTGACCGGGCAAACTTTTCTTTGCGCCATCGGACCCGCTGGTTAGGCTGCGCGGGACTTTGAACCACTAACCGGCCCTGACCTGCACTCATGAAGACAGATACGACAACCCACTTTCCCGGCTTGCTCCCCATTAGTGCCAGTTAGTGCCGGTCAGTGGTTTTTCTCCCGATGAAGAACATCGTTTATTTCGACTTGGAAACGCAGAAGTCCGCCGACGACGTGGGCGGCTGGGGCAACATCCGGCGCATGGGCATGAGCATCGGCGTGACCTACAGCACGGCGGCGGGCGCGTATCGCATCTACGGCGAACGCGAGGTGAACGAGCTCATCGAGGAGTTGAAGCGTGCGGACCTCGTGGTGGGCTTCAACACGGAGCGTTTCGACTTCGAGGTGTTGCAGGGCCACAACGAGTTCTTCGACTTCAGCACACAACTACGCTCGCTCGACTTGCTCGTGGACTTGACGAAAAACCTGCCGCACCGCATCTCGCTCGACTCCATCGCCACTGCGTCGCTGGGCGTGGAGAAGACGGCGGACGGCATGCAGGCGCTGCGGTGGTTTAAGGAGGGCAAGCTCCTGGAAATCGCCGAGTATTGCTGCTACGACGTGAAGGTGACGAAGCTCGTCCACGAGTTCGGCCAGGCAAACAAGCAGTTGTTCTACACGAACAAGTTCGGCGCGAAGCTCTCCGTGCCGGTGAAGTGGTAAGCCCATTCCCGATGGACATGGTCACCGAACCCCAGCCGCCGCGCGCCTCGCTCCTCCACGAGTTCCGCACCATCCTCCAGCCACTCACGCTCGCCGAGCACTTCCCCACACCCCAGCCGCTCGAAGTCGAGCTGGGCTGCGGTGACGGCTCGTTCCTCGTCGAGTGGGCGCAACGGAATCCGGGCCGCAACCTCCTCGGCGTCGAGCGGCTGCTGGGGCGCATCCGCAAGCCGGACAAGCGGGGCCGCCGGGCTGGCCTGACCAACCTCAGCCTCGTGCGCATCGAGATTGGCTACTTCCTGGAATTCCTCCTGCCAGCCGCGAGCACCGACGCCCTCCACGTCTATTTCCCCGACCCGTGGCCGAAGGTGAA
>CAMBZO010000366.1 GCA_945872195.1 Akkermansia muciniphila
GCCTGCACGGCGATGCCCGCCGTCTCCGGGTCGCGAATCTCGCCGACCATGATGATCTGCGGGTCCTGCCGCATGAGCGAGCGTAGCGCGCTGGCAAAGGTGAAGTCCTGCGCGGGGTTTAACTGCGCCTGGCTCACGGTGGGAATGGGAACTTCGACGGGGTCCTCGACCGAGGCAATGGCGACGGCGGTGCCGTGCTTGGAGAGGAGGTAGTGCAGCGCGCAGTAGATGGCGGTGGTCTTGCCGGAGCCGGTGGGGCCGGTGAGGAGGATGAGGCCGTTGGGCTTGTTGACGAGGTTGATGAACTTCTCCTTGGTCTCCGGATCGAGGCCGAGTTTATCAATGTCGAAGCTCCGTGTGCTCGGGTCGAAGATACGGCAGACGACCTTCTCGCCGAGCACGGTGGGGAAGATGGAGACGCGGAGCTGCACGTTGTTGAACTCCGGCCCCATGTTGACCTTGCCGTCCTGCGGCACGCCGCTGATGTGGGAGGCGAGGTTGGCCATGACCTTGAATCGCCCGCCAATCTTGTCCTTCAACTCGCTGGGGAGGTGGACCATCTCGATGAGCTGGCCGGTGCAGCGAATGCGCACGGCCATGGACTCTTCCCACGGCTCGAAGTGGATGTCGCTCGCGCCCGCTTTCACGGCGTCGTGGACGATGTAGTTGACGAGCGTGCTGATGTCAGCGTCGAGCAGCGTGGGGAGCGACTGGAGGTAAGCGTTGGTGTGGCTCATGGCAGATGCGGTTGAGACGGATCGAGGTTGTGTAAGATACAGTTAGTTTGGCGAGCAATAAACTGGCTCTCCGTCGGCACCGGGCGCATCTCACCTTCTTGCAGGGAGAGCTTAACTTTAACGCGGAGACGCAGAGGAGCGCAGAGAGGGAGCGACCAATCGGCACTGGCTGGCTGGGCGGCCTCACCGGTTTTCTCTGCGCAACTCCGCGTTAAAGTCAGGACTGCCCTTTTCACTTCATCCCCCGGCCGTGCTGGAATCGGCCAGCCGTGGCGACGCATTTCGATGGGAATTGAATTTGTCCTGGCTCGGTCGGGCACGGCATAGTCCCCCGCGTGAAAGCTCTCCCGACAGCCGCGCTGTTCCTGCTGATGTTCGCCGCACAGCCCGCCTCCGCGCAGGAGGAATTGCTCCAAAGGCTCGACGACTCGCTGAGTTACCAGTCGTCGAAGGGCTTCTTCCGCTCCGAACTCAGCGGGTTGGTGGACATCGAGGGCTACTTCATTGACCACCGTCCGCCGGGCCTGCTCTTCGGCAACGCGGACTTGTTCAACCCGCGCCTCTCGCTCTTCCTCGACACGCATCTCGGCGAGCAGTTTTACAGCCTCGTGCAGTTCCGCGCGGACCGCGGCTTCGACCCGCGCGCCGTGCCCGATGGCGATGTGCGCTTCGACGAATACCTGCTGCGCTGGACACCGTGGGCGGACGGGCGGCTGAACGTGCAAGTGGGCAAGTTCTCCACCGTCTTCGGCAAGTGGGTGCAGCGGCACGACTCGTGGCAGAACCCCTTCATCACCGCGCCGCTCGCTTACGAGAACGTCACCACCATCACCGACCAGGCAGCGCCCGGCACCCGCGCGGGGTTTCTGGCGCGGCGCAACTTGCCCGACCAAAAGGCGACGTGGCTGCCGGTCGTTTGGGGGCCGGCTTACACGAGCGGTGCGAGCGCATTCGGGCAGTTGGACAAGTTCGACTACGCCTTCGAGTTCAAGAACGCCGCCATCTCTGCACGCCCGAACGCGTGGGATGCGAAGGACTTGGGCTGGGAGAATCCGACCGTCTCGGCGCGCCTCGCGCACACGCCGAGCGCCGCGTGGAACTACGGCGTGTCCGCCAGCCATGGCGCGTATCTGCTCCCGGCGGCGGACGCCACGGTGCCGGGCGGCTACGGACGCAACAGCTATCGGCAGACGACGCTCGGCACGGACCTCTCGTGGTCGCACCACGGCTGGCAGGTCTGGGGCGAGGCGATAGTGGCGCGCTTTCAAGTCCCGAACGTCGGCAACGCGGACACGTTCACCTACTTCGTGGAGGCCAAATACAAGTTCACCCCGAACCTCTTCGCAGCCGTCCGTTGGAACCAGCAACTCTTCGACACCGTCCCGGACGGCGCGGGCGGCGCGCAGCATTGGGATCGAAACATCTCCCGCGTGGACACCGCGCTGGGCTACCGCTTCACGCGCCATCTGCAAGGGAAGGTGCAATACAGCTTTGCGCACGAAAACGGTCCAGTTCAGCAGGGAGAGCAGCTTTTGGCGGCGCAACTGACGATAAAGTTCTGAAATCGGAGGCGGCTCAGGGCAGCCTCTCAGCCCTTTCATGCGTTCGTGACGAGGGAAGAAGCTCGGTTATTTGTGCTTGGGTTCGGCCTCCGGTTTCGTCAGAGTGTGCGACGAAAGATAAATTATGGCACGAACGCAAATGACGTGGCAGCGGATCAATTGGTATAACACGGTGTTCCTCTTGGGCACGGCGGTCGTGACCTTGACGGCTGTGCCTGTTTACCTGTGGCACTCCGGACTCTCCTTGTTCAACGCGGGCCTCTTCCTCCTGTTCTTCATCCTGACGGGCCTGAGCATCACGCTGGGCTACCACCGGCTCTTCTCCCACCACGCCTTTCAAGCGGCCTGGCCAGTGCGGTTGGTCACGCTCATCTTCGGCGCGGCGGCGTTCGAGAACTCCGCGCTGACGTGGTGCGATGACCACCGGCGGCATCACAAACACACTGACCACGAGGAGGATCCCTACGACATCTCCAAGGGATTTTTCCACGCGCACATGGGCTGGATCATGTTCAAGCTCGGCGAGCCGCCCACCTTCGCCAGCGTGCCGGACCTCGAGCGCGACCCGCTGGTGCGGTGGCAGCACAAGTATTACGTGGTGATCGGGGTGCTCGCGGGTTTCGTCCTGCCGGCCGTCCTCGGCTGGTTCTGGGGCGGCGCGGACGCCGCGCTCGGCGCGTTCCTCATCGCCGGAGTCGCGCGCACCGTGTTCGTCCATCACTCGACGTTCTTCATCAATTCGCTCTGCCACACCCTTGGCACCCAGCCCTACTCTGACCGCTGCACCGCCCGGGACAGTTGGTTCATGGCGTTCTTCACCTTTGGCGAGGGCTACCACAACTTCCACCACGCCTTCCAGCACGACTACCGCAACGGCGTGAAGGCGTGGCAGTTCGACCCGACCAAATGGACCATCTGGCTGCTCTCCAAGCTCGGCATGGCTTCGCAGCTCCGCAGCGTCCCGGAGGAACGCATCCGCCACGCCGAGATCACCGAGCAACAGCG
>CAMBZO010000367.1 GCA_945872195.1 Akkermansia muciniphila
CGGTGCAGTGCCTTCGCGCGGTCACGTGTGATGTCGTGGCCGCAGATACGCAACTCGCCGGTGGTGGGCCAGACCTGGCCGAGCATCATGCCGATGGCGGTGCTCTTGCCCGCGCCGTTGTGGCCGAGGAGGCCGAAGATCTCCCCGCGCGGCACGGAGAGGTCGAGCTCGCGCACGGCCCAGCGCTTGCCGAATTGCTTGCTGACGCCTCGCAGTTGAATCACCGCGTGCCTCCCATTTCCAGCAGCTTGTTGATGTGGCCATCGGCGTAGAGGAAGTTCACTTCCTTGCCAGGGCCGCGGTCTTTGTGGAAATCGTCCTTGTCGTAGAAGACGGGGATCTGGTGCGAGTTGAAGGCGATGTTCATCACCACGAGGCGGTCGGCGTCCTGCCCGTTGAGAAGAGAGTTCCACGCGTAGCTCGTGCCGGTTTGCAGGAAAACATCAATGCGGTCGGAAGGACATTTCCAGAGGTTCGAGCTGCCGCCGGTGTAGCGCATGAGCACCGACTCCGGCGAGGGCAGCATCGTGGCGTTGGTCACAGGGATGGAGTTGGTGCCGAGCAGCGCATCGCGCATGAATGGCAAGCGGTTGTTGCTGTCCTGCACGTAGAGCTGAAGACCGAGGCCGAGCTGGCGGAGGTTGCTCAAACAGACCGTGCCGCGACCCGCTTCCTTGGCCTTGCTCATCACCGGGAGGAGCAAGCCCGCCAGCACGCCGATGATGGCGATGACGACGAGCAGTTCGATGAGCGTGAAGGCCCAACGATTGCCGATTGTCGATTGCCGATTGCCGATTATGCCCATGATTACCTTCCCGGTCGCATCAGCCGCCCGCTCTCCATTGAGCGCTGAATCTCCTCCAGCAACGGCGCGAGTTCCGCCTTCGTCTGCGCAGAGCTCTGCGAGTAGAACGCACCCAAGCCGGCGGCGGCGGCGCGCTTTTGCAGGTCTTCGCTCAAGGGCGGCGGGGCATCCTTGCCCTGCCCTTGGCCGCCACTGCGCGGGTCATTGCGAGCCTCACGCATCCGCTTCAAGCTGTCTTCGATGGCCTTCTTCCGCTTCTCCGGAGGTAGCTGCTCGAAAGCAGTGAGCATCTGCGTCACGCCCGAGGGCATCGTCGCCTCGATGAGATCACCCTTCTCCTGATCGCTCATTGTCTTGAACCAGCTCTCCCACTCCCGATCCATGCGCGTCGTGCGGCGCTCGTCGGGCGGAAGCTGGTTCATGTAGTCGGCAAGCTGCTTGAGTGCCTTGGCTCGGTCATTCGCGTTGAGCTTGGAGAGATCCGTTTTCGCGAGATACGCGCGGACCTTTTCGCCGGTGACTTTGGCGTTCTTCGCGATGACGTAGCCGGCCATGGCGAACGCCCACACGGCCACCAGCACTCCGACTGCGATGGCGATTGGCTTGTGGCGCGGATTCATTAGACCCACAAATTAGCGGGAGAACCGGCATTCGCCAAGTCCGTTTTCCCCGGCTTACACGGGTGAGAGTTTCTAAGCATGGATCGGTAAAAAACCTCCGTTTATACCGTTTTTCTGCTTGCACGCACTTGGAGCGAACGCTTCCATACGCATAAGTCGCACGCAGGACTACTAACAAAACAACACTCAACACAACACACACACGTATGGCCAAAGCCCTATCGAAATCGCAAATCGCCTCCGAAATCGCCACCAAAGCCGGGCTCACCAAGAAGCAGGCCGCGGGCATCCTCGAACACATTGCCGACCTCGCCTACAAGAACGCGAAGAACAGCTTCACGCTCCCCGGCATCGGCAAGCTCGTCCTCGTCAACCGCAAGGCCCGCATCGGCCGCAACCCGGCCACCGGCGCGACGATCAACATCCCCGCCAAGAAGGTCGTGAAGTTCCGCGTGGCCAAGGCCGCGAAGGACGCGATCCTTCCCCCGAAGAAGTAATCTTCGATTTCCTTTCAACGAACCCCGGCGCAAGCCGGGGTTTTTTTGTGCCCGCGCTCAAGCCGTGAGCCGGTAAAACTCCGTCGCATTTCCGCCGAAGAACTTTGCCCGCGTCTCAGCCGTCACCGCCCGCGTGTAATCGTCCACCAACCCGTGGACCTGCGCGTAACTACCGGCCAGCGTGCAGACCGGCCAGTCTGTTCCGAACATCAGCCGCTCCTCGCCAAACGCAGCGCACACCACGTCGAGATAGGGGCGGAAGTCTTCCGAACGCCAGCCTTCCCACTTCGCCTCGGTGGCCATGCCGGAGACTTTGCACCAGACGTTCGGAGCCTTCGCGAGTTCACGGACTTGCTCGCGCCACGGCGAGAGCGTGCCGAGGGCGATGGGCGGCTTGGCGATGTGATCGAGCACGAAGCGCTGCGCGGGAAAGTTCGCCGCGAGCTGGATGGCGGCGGGGAGTTGCTTGGGAAAGACGAGCAGGTCGTAAGCGAGATTGAACTGCCGCAGCTTTCCGATGCCGCGCTGAAACGCCGGGCGCAGCATGAAGTTGTCATTTGGTTCGTCCTGCACCACGTGCCGCACGCCGACGAAGCGCGGGTGCCGCGCCAGTTCCGCGAGTTGCTCCTCCACGTGGTCATTCTGCAAATCCACCCATCCCACCACTCCCTTGATGAACGCGTGCTGGTCCGCGAGGGAGAGCAGCCAGCGCGCCTCGGCCACGGTCTGCTGCGCCTGCACCGCCACGCAGCCATCAAGGCCCGCGCCGGCCAGCAGCGGCACGAGATGCTCCGGCAGATAGTCCCGACGCAGCGACGCAAGCTTGTCGGACATCCACGG
Organism: Akkermansia muciniphila; assembly: GCA_945872195.1. GTDB lineage: Bacteria > Verrucomicrobiota > Verrucomicrobiia > Limisphaerales > SXTU01 > SXTU01. The sequence goes on from CAMBZO010000367.1 coordinate 2,763, forward strand.
ATAGTCCGCGGCGCTGTAGCGCCAGAAGTGTTGGTGAGAGTCGATGTTCACAGATTTGTTTCCAGCCCGTGTCAATCAACGAGCAGTCACCGGCTCAAACTCAACCCATCTAGTCTGAACATTTTTGCCGGTCGGCAAATCCCATGACGCCATCGCTGTATCCAGCCCAGCAAACCGATGCGTTTCCATGTGCCCGCCTGTCGCGTCAGTCCAACTGTAGCTGACCTTCGTCGCGTCGTGTCCGCCAGTGGCATGGACGACGTGCGCCTCGGCCCGCAGGTAGCGCTTCCCACCGTCGTTGCGGAAGCGGACTTGCAGCGCGCCCGTGTTCGACTCCTTCAGCTCAGTCGAGCCGTAGCAAAAGCTCTGCGACCAAAAATCTCCCGGCTCGTTGCCGCGACGAGGGATTTGCCAGTCGCGCGTCAACGAACGCCAAGTCGTGCCGCTGTCAGTCGAGAATTCAATCTGGCTCTTCAACTCTGGACGGGGCGGGTTTCCAGTCGCTGTGTGTGCGGCGGCGAAGACTTTTCTC
>CAMBZO010000368.1 GCA_945872195.1 Akkermansia muciniphila
CTGTATGCCTACGTCGCCGAACTCGTCCGCCACGACCAGACCGCGCTGGACATCGTGCAGGAGACGTTCATCGCCGCCGCGCGCCACCTCGCCAGCCTGCGCGACGACGCCAAGTTCAGCTCGTGGCTCTTCGGCATCGCCCGGCAGAAGTGCGCCCAGCACTGGCGCAAGCCCCCGCGCGACCACGAACCCATCGAGGAACTTGCCGACGTGCTGCCCGACGACGCCGACGACCCGCGCGACTGGCTCATCCGCCGCGAGCGCGAGGAGGAATTCCTCGCCCGCCTCGGTGAACTGCCCGAGCCGCAGCGTGAGGTTCTGTTGCTCCACTTCCTCGAAGACTTCTCCCTCGAAGAAATCGCCGACATCACCAGCGCGCCCATCGGCACCGTCAAGTCGCGCCTGCACTACGCCAAGCGTGCGCTGCGGCGGCTGTTGGAAGACAAGTCCTAGCCACGAAAGGGCGCAAGAGCACAGAGATGAAAGCCCGAAGCTTCCAACGTCCAACGCTCAACGCTCAACCTTCAACGGGGAGCCACGCGGCGGCGTTGGACGTTTCCCTTCTGTGCTCTCTGTGCCCTTTCGCGGCTAATCCCTCTCTCCCATGAAAACCCCGCGTGAACTCCTGCTCAAACGTCACGAAGCCGCGCTGCCCAAGCTCGACGCCCTCCGCGCCGCCGCGCTCCCCGCCCGCTCTCAACTCTCAACCCTCAACTCTCAACCAATGACCGTCTGGAAACGCCTCTTCGGCCCGAACCCGCTCGCGTGGGCCGGGCTGGCGGCAGTGTGGCTGGTGCTGCTCGCCGTCAACCGCAACGGGAGTGAACCCGCGACTTCGTCCGCGAGCCGCGCCAGCCAGCCGAGCGAGGCCGCCGTGGCGGAGATTCTCCGCGAGAACCGCCGGCAGATGGCGGAGCTGCTCAACTTCGACGAACCACAAGCCGCCCCGCCCGCCCGCAGCGAGCCGTATCCGAAGCGCAGCCAGCGACGGACGGATTTCGCAGTCGTTTGATGCTCGGGCCCCGACCGGGCCGGATTTTTAGCCACGGATGAAACACGGATTGAACACGGAAAAACTCAAACTCGCCGACTGACAAAAATCCCCTCCGTGTTTCATCCGTGTTTTATCCGTGGCTAAAACAGCATTTCCCATCATGAAAAACCTCTACTGGAAAACTCGCCCGCTGCGCCTCACCCCCACCGGCGGACGCCGCCTCCACTGGCCGGGGCTGGCGCTGAACCTCGCGCTCGCGCTCGTGCTGGTCGCCGTGCCGGTGTGCGGCTTGGTGCTCATTGAATTGGGGTTCAACGTCGCCGAAGCCCTGCCGCTCTGGCTCCTCGCGCTGCCGATTGTCCTGACGTTGGGAATCGCGCTGACGGCGCTGGGCTTCGGCTTTCGCCTGACTGCGCCGCTGGACTGCCTGCCCGGCGAGAACGGCGAGCCACCCGCGCAGCGCACGACGCGCTGGTTCCACTGGGCGAACCTGCGCGCGGTGCTCTTCGGCCTGCTCGCCAGCATCACCGTGCTGCTGCTGGCCCGCACGCTCTCCGACTGGCAAGGCCGACGCGCGTGGGAGGCATATCGCGCCGAGGCGGAGAAGCGCGGCGTGGTGTTCGAATTGGAGAAGCTGATGCCACCGCCAGTGCCGGACGCGGAGAACTTCGCCGCCACGCCACTGCTGCGACAGTATCAAAGTGGCAACCCTGAATTCGGTGAAAGCCGCGCGAAGCGCGGTCAGCAAGCTTCGGAATCGCCCATCCTCCTGCAAGACCCACATCTCAAAGAATCGTGGCCGAACAAGCAGAACTGGATGCTGGGCCAGCGCTGGAACCTCGCTGAGTTGCAAAGCTACTACCGCAGTTCGACAAATTTTCCCTCGTGGCCAACGGCGCGCACGGCCGGCGAGGACGTGCTCAAGGCACTCACCCGCTTCGACGCAGAGCTGGCCGAATTGCACGCTGCCGCCCAACGCCCGCGAGTGAGGTTCAATGTCCAACTCACCGAGGACGGAGTCTCCACCCTCATCCCGCATCTCCAAGCGGTGAGATCCACACTAGTCGCGGCTGCGCTTCGCAGCGTAGCGGCCTCGGCGGCCGGCCGGACGAACGAAGCCTTCGCCGATGCACAGTTGGCCTTCCGTCTTGCCGATACGCTGCGCGACGAACCAGTGCTCATCAGTCATCTCGTTCGCCTCGCCTCGCAATCCATCGCACTGCGAACGATGTGGGAAGGACTGGTTGACCACCGCTGGACGGATGCGCAGTTGGCGCATTGGCAGGCGAACTTGGCGAAGCTCAATTTCGGAGTGGAGCTGCGGCACGCGATAGCTGGCGAGCGCGCCTTCGGCAACCGGGCTTTAGATTTCCTGCGGCGCAAGCCCGAGATGCTGCCGTCATTCGCCGGGCCGGGTGGAGGTGGCAATCTGCCGTCGGATGGCCCGGTCCTTCGCGTCCTTCTGGGTGGCTGGTTCTACCGCGAGCAAATCAGCTATAACCGGATGTTTGACGACTACATCGTGGCCGCGCTGCCCAGCGGAGAAGGCAAGTTCGACCCGGCGCTCATCCGCGCCAAGAACGCGGCCATGACTGATGAACTCAAACGCGCGCACGGCCCTTCCCGGGCCTTCTTGCGGAATCGAGTCTTCTGCAATCTGCTTCTGCCATCGTTGGAGAAGGCGATGCTACGCGCATTTCAGGCGCAGACTTATTCCCAACTCGCCATCGCCGCCTGCGCGCTGGAGCGGCACTGGCTGGCGCACGGCAGTTATCCCGAGTCCCTCGCCGCGCTCGCGCCGGAGTTCGGGCCAGTTCCGCTCGACCCGATGAGCGGCCAGCCCTTTCACTACGAGCGCACGGCAGACGGACGGTTCCGCCTCTGGTCCGTCGGATGGAATGGCAAGGACGACGGCGGCACGGTGGCCTTGACGGGCACTCCGGCCAGCAAGAGTCGGAACATTAACTTCGAGCAAGGCGACTGGGTCTGGCCCGTGCCCGTCCAGTAGGTCAGTGCTTCCAGCCCGACCTTCCATTTGGAAATTCCCGCTTGAGTGGTAACTGAGCCGGAAAGATGTAGTTCGTCTGGGAGAGAGTGGAGTTTCGCCCGCTGTTTTCGGCGTCCCGCCGGAAACTTCCCCCGGAGGAAGAGAGTCACCGTTTGGTGCGCAGTTTGCGCGCCGTGGACCAGTCGGCGAGACGCCGACCGGTGCGACCGGGACGGTCGCGCTCCCCATTTCGACCGAATCATTCCGGCTGAGCAGTCAGAAGTCAGGCGGGACGCACTGACCTACTTTCGC
>CAMBZO010000369.1 GCA_945872195.1 Akkermansia muciniphila
GTCTGCACCGCGCCCCAGTGGTCACGGCCCGGGAGCTTTTTGGAACCGGGGAGCGTGGAGAGCTTGGGGGTGCGGCCGAACTCGCCAGCCATCACGACCAACGTGTTGTCGAGCAGACCGCGTTCGTGCAAGTCGTCGAGCAACGCCGAGACCGCGCGGTCCATTGGCGGCAGGAGGTAGTTCTTCAGGTTCGGGAACGCCGACTCGTGCGTGTCCCAGGTTTCGTTGTTGCCGAGGTTCACTTGCACAAGGCGCACGCCGTTCTGCACGAGCCGCGACGCCAGCAGCAGGGACCAGCCGAAGGAGTTGCGCCCGTAGCGCTCCTGTTCCTTCGGGTCCGCATTAGTGACATCGAAGGCCCCGGCAATCTTCCCGTCGGTGAGCAGCGACGTGGCCATCTGCCAGTAGCGGTCGTGGTCCGTGGCCTCCGCCGCGTGGGCGAGTTGCGTCCGCTGACCGTTCAATTCCTTGGCCAAGGCGAGCCGGTCTCCGAGCCGTCCGTCCGCGAGCCAGTGCGGCAGGGACAGGTTCGGCGCGCGGAAGTAGAGCGAGCCTTGCTCCTTCGCACCCTCGGCGTGGTGGAAGAGATACTCGGGATAAGCGCCGTAGTTGACTGCGTTGTAAGGGGCGCAGTCGAGAAACCACGGCTCACGGCGTTTGCCTGCGATGCCTGCGAATTGCCCGGGAATCACACGGCCTGTGCGATGCACAATCTTCTCCGGCAGGATGAGCGCGGGGGGCAGGTTGTTCTTCGGCGCGAAGCGTGTCGCGGCCAGCGAGGTGATAGACGGCCAGTCCGAGTCCTTGGGGCGGTTGGGGTCGAAGCCCAGCGGGATGTCCGAGCGGCCCGTGAGCATGATGTGGTGGCTCGCCGAGTGGTCGTTGGACTTGTGCGTGAGCGACCGGCAGAGCGCCCAACGCTCGCTGCGCTTGGCGAGTTCTGGCAGGTGCTCGCAGATGTGCAGGCCAGGCGTGCGCGTGGGGATGGGCTTGAACTCGCCGCGAATGCCCGACGGCGCGTCCGGCTTCATGTCGAAACTCTCGTGCTGCGCCAGTCCGCCAGAGAGGAAGATGTAGATGACGGACTTCGCACGTTCGCGCCCTCGGCCCGCGACGCCCTCGGCCCGCAGCCAGTCCAAGTGATTCATCCCGAGGCCGAGCAGTCCGATCGTGCCCGCCTGCACGGCCGTGCGGCGGGAGCAGTCTGCGGGATGTTTGAGTGGTTGCGCCATGCGGATTCGGGTTTGACTGGCAATATGGACGTGCGGCCGTCGAATGGAACTCAGGATTTCTGTGGCTTCAGCCGCCCATCACGCGCGTGCGCTCCGCGCCGGCCAACTCGCGCCACGTGCCCGCTGCCAAGTCGTCCAGCCGAAATCCCCCGATCCGCACGCGCATCAACCGCAGCGTCGGATGCCCAATGGCTGCGGTCATGCGGCGGACCTGGCGGTTCTTGCCTTCGATCAACTCCAGCGACAACCAGCAGTCCGCCACGTTCTTGCGGACGCGGATGGGTGGGTCGCGCGTCGGCATCTGCGGCTGCGGGTCGAGCAGGCGGGCGCGGCAGGGCAGGGTGTGGTGGCCTTGGACGACGAGGCCTTGCTCCAGTTTGCGCAGCGCATCGGCTGACGGGACTCGCTCGACCTGCACCCAATACTCGCGCTCGTGTGCGTGGCTCGGATGGAGGAGGCGCTGGTTCAACTCCGCCTCGTCACTGAGCAGCAGCAATCCCTCCGAGTCCGCGTCCAGCCGGCCAATCGGATAGACACGCGCCGGGAAGCCGAAGTCCGCGAGCGTCCGAAACTGCGAGCCAGGCTCCGGCGTGAACTGCGACAGGACGCCGTAGGGTTTGTGGAAGGCGAGGAGCATCTGCGGTCAATTCAGCTTCCGCACCGTGAAGCGCAACGCCGACTTCTCTCGCAGGGCGGAGACATCCACCGTGCCCTGAGCGTCCAACTTCAAGTCGCGTTCGCCCGCCCTCGCAGAGAGAACCTGCCAGCCGTCCGGCACGCGGACGCGGAGCAACGCTTGCTTCGGAGCGCGAGCCGGCGGGGTGAACTCGGCCAGCACTTCGCCAGCGTTCAATCGCGAGCGGAGGGAGAACGAAGTTTCGCCGAACGCAGTCGGTGCCCGCTCGACTTTGATTTCCTTCCCGTCCTCCAGCCAGCGCTGCGACGTGGCGAAGGCGAGGCGCAGCGTGTCGGGCTTGCCGTCGTCGTCCGCATCCCAGTCCTGCACGAGCAGATGCCGCAGCATCGTGAGGAAGTGGCTGTTCCCGGCGGTGTTGGGCGGGCAATAGAAGAGCCGGCCATGCGCGTCCAGCGGCGTGAGCGAGCCGCCTTCGCCCGCGATGAACGTGTCGCGCGTGAAGCCCTGCGCCAGCATTCCATAGAAGCTCACCAGCGCGCGGTCCGGCTCGTCGCGACGCAGGAGCGTGAGGACGTAGCGCGTGCCGTAAAGCGGGTTTGCGCTGTGCGGGCCGGTCCAGAACGTCACGTTGGGACGCGAGCGTGTCATCCCCATCACGAGGCCGCCGTGCTGCTGGAGGTAGTCGAGCAGACCGCGCTCGCGCTGCTCGCCGAGGATGCCGGTGCCGAGGACGTAGTTGGCCATGAGGTTCCAATAACTGCCCATCTTCGTGCCGGTAATCGTCTCGTAAGGCTCCTCCTCGCCGGACAGCGCGATGGGCACGAAGCCCGGCATCGCGGGCCGCGTGCTCTTCGCCACGGCGACGAGGATGCGCTGCTTGAACTCGGCTGCAACAGTCGCGAGGCGCTGCGCTTCCTCGTGCTCGCCCATCGCTTCAAGGGTTGCGGCAAAGTCGCGGAGAGCGCGCCAGGCCTTGGCGTTTGAGTTTAGAGAATAGACCGGTGTGGGGATGTCGCCGCAGTATTGCTCACGGGGAAAAAGACCCTCGGCGTTGGTGCGGCTGTTGATGATGAGGCGGACTTCCTTCTCCCAGCGCGGCCGCATTTCGCGAATGAAGGCATCGTCGCGCGTGTAGTCCCGAAGGTGCGCCATGAGCTGGAGCTTGTGGCCGGCTTGGTGGAACTCGAGCCCCTTGCGCGTGAAGTCGAGCTGAGAGATGGCGAGCGGGCGCACCTCGCGTCCCCACCAGAGCAGCGCGTGCAGCGCGTCGCAGCCCTCGGCCTGGTAGAGCCGGTCGTATTGGTTGCCGGAGCTGTAGTGCATCCGGTTGCTGCGGATGAGTGCGTGTGTTCCGACAAGCAACGAACGCCACGCGTCCATCACGACCGGCTCCGGAACGGACACCTGCATTCCACGCCCGGT
>CAMBZO010000370.1 GCA_945872195.1 Akkermansia muciniphila
CAGCGCGCGCAACTGGCGACGGAGTTCCCGGAGTTCGAGCCGGACAGCACGGCGGCGGGCTTCAGCGGCAAGGGCGAGTTCATCCGCGTGAAAGACCCCGGCGCGAAAAGTCCGCTGGATTTCGGTCAGGGCGATTCGCTCACGCTCGAAGCGTGGGTCTTCGCGCACAGCATCAAGGACGGCCAGCAGGTCTATGTCGTCGGCAAGGGGCGCACGGGCAACAAGGGCTTTGCGTCGGACAACCAGAACTACGCGCTGCGTCTGCGCGGCGACGACAGCGCGGCTTGCGTGAGCTTTCTGTTCCGCGACGCGGAGGGCGCGGTCGCCGGTGCGAAGAAGTCAAAGGAGCAATCTGAGAAGCACTGGCATCGCTGGACTTCGACCGACGGCTTCGCGCCCGGCTCCGGCTGGCATCACGTCGCGGTGACTTACACCTTCGGCAAGAGCGCGAGCATCAAGGGCTACATTGACGGCATGGAGGTGAAGGGCACGTGGGACATGGGCGGCAAGTCCGATGCCCCGCCGGTCGTGGACGACGACGAGTTGTGGATTGGTTCCTCGATGGGCGCGCAGGCTGGCAGCTCGTTCAACGGCCTCATCAACGAGGTCGCCATCCACCGCCGCGCGCTCTCGGCCAGCAGCTTGAAGGACCGCTTCAACCACGTCCCGCCCGCGCCGAAGTTCGACCTCGCCAAGCTGCCCAAGGACCGCGTGCAGGTGGAAGTCATCGAGGGCATCTCCGCCACGCCGAACTGGAACTTCGCGCCCGGCACACCGGCGGAAGTTTACACCGAGTCCGCGTTCGGATTCGTCAACACGCCGACCAAATACTCGGCGCGTGGCGTGCGCGTGGACCGCTCGAATCCGTTCCTGCTCCGCGCGACGGCGAAGGTCACGCTGCCGGCGGGCGAGCATCGCATCCTGCTGCGCTCGCTCCAAAGCGCGCGGCTGTTCGTGGACGGCAAGCAGCTCGGCCAAACGAAGTTCATCATCCCGAACGGCAGCGGCCACGGGAAGGTGGAGGAGCCGCCGGGCGCGGAGTATCCCGCAGGCCTGCGCTTCCCGCGCACGGGCCACAACGAGCAATGGCTCACGCTTAAGTCCAAGGGCGGCGAGCATCTCTTCGTGCTTGAAGGCATTATCGGCGGCAAGGGGCTGAAGCCGGAAGTGGGTGAACTCACGGTGAGCGTCGCGCGCGGCAACGAGCTGTTCCACCTGCTCGCGCCGAAGGAAAGGATTCCGCACACCGACGCCGGCTGGACCGCTTTCACTGATTCGCAGCTCGCCACGCTCGCCACCGTGGACGCACAGCGGCGCAAGGATTTCGCCGCCGAGGAGCACAAGTATTGGGCGCAGCGCCACGACCTCGCGCGCAAGACCGTTTCCGCCAAGTCCACGCTCGCCGTGCCGTCCGTCTCGGCTGCGACACCGGTCCACAACGCCGTTGACCGCTTCATCGGCGCGCGGCTCGAAGCCGCGAAGGTGCAGCCCGCGCCGCTCGTGGACGACCTCGCGTTCCTCCGCCGCCTCGCGCTCGACACCGTCGGCCTCCCGCCGACGCCCGCGCAAATCGAACAGTTCCTGAAAGATGGTGGCCGTCCGCAGGACCGCCGCACGAGCGCGATTGACCGCTTCCTCGCGCAGCCCGGCTGGGCGGACAACTGGGTCGGCTACTGGCAAGACGTGCTCGCCGAGAATCCCGCCATCCTCAAGCCCACACTCAACAACACCGGCCCCTTCCGCTGGTGGATTCACGAATCCTTCGCCGACAACAAGCCGATGGACCGCTTCGCCACCGAGCTCATCGCGATGGAGGGCAGCGTCTATCACGGCGGCCCGGCGGGCTTCGGCATCGCGACGCAGAACGACGTGCCGATGGCGGACCGCGCGCAGATTGTTTCCTCGGCCTTCCTCGCGATGAACCTCGCGTGCGCCCGCTGCCACGACGCGCCTTACCACGACTTCAAGCAGAAGGATTTGTTCAGCCTCGCCGCGATGCTCAAGCAGGGCGTGCAGGACGTGCCCAAGAGCAGCTCCATCCCCGCGAACGCCAACATCAAGGTGGGCCGCCGCATCCAGGTCACGCTGCACCCCGGCGAGAAGGTGGAGCCGAACTTCCCGTTCGCCGCGCTGTTGCACGGCGAGTCGTCCGCCAGCCTCGCGCGCGACGCGAAGAATTCCCGCGAGCAGCTCGCCGCCTTCGTCACGTCGCCGGAGAACGAGCGCTTCGCACAGGTCATCGTCAACCGCGTTTGGAAACGCTACCTCGGCTGGGGCTTCATCGAGCCGGTGGACGACTGGGAGAACAAAACCGCGTCGCACCCCGAGCTGCTCGCGTGGCTGGCGCGCGAGTTCGTGGTGAATGGCTACGACTTGAAACACCTCGCGCGGCTCGTCTTCAACTCGCACACGTATCAGCGCGTCGCCGGCCTGCACACGCCCGCGTCCGACGAGCCGGCGGACCGCCTGTTCGCCTCGCCCGCGCGGCGGCGGTTGCAGGCCGAGCAGTTGGTGGACTCGATGTTCGCCGTCGTCGGCAAGCGCTTGGACGCCGAGTTGCTCACGCTCGACAACGACAGCCGCCGCTCGGCGAAGGACTTCCTCACGCTCGGCGTGCCGCGCCGCGCGTGGGAGTTCACCGGCCTCTCAAACGACCGCGACCGCCCCGCGCTCTCGCTGCCCCGGACGCAGGCCATCACCGACGTGCTGCTGATGTTCGGCTGGCGCGAGACGCGGCAAGGAGCGCTCTCCGTGCGCGACCACTCGCCCAACGTCCTCCAGCCCGCCGTGCTCGCCAACGGCGACATGGGCAACGGCCGCGTGACGCGTCTCTCGGACGATTGCGAACTCGTGGACGTGCTCACGCGCGCGCAGCCGCTGCCGGAACTTATCGAGGCGGTCACGCTCCGCGTCCTCTCCCGCCCGCCCACGAGCACGGAACGCGAGGCGTTTCGCAATCACCTCGAGGCCGGCTACGCCGACCGCGTCGTGTCCGCTGGCAAGTCCGTGCGGAAGGACTACGACCCCAGCCAGCTCCTGAGCTGGTCGAACCACCTCAACGCGAAGGCCACCGAAATCAAACTCGCCGTCGAGGAGAAAGCCCGCCTCGGCGACGCCGCCACGCCACGCCTCAAGCACGACTGGCGCGAGCGCATGGAAGACGTGCTGTGGGCGATGGTGAACTCGCCGGAGTTTGTGTTTGTGCCGTGAACGCTTGAAGCCATCACCATGAAGAATCGTAACCTCATGAACAAATTGACCCGCCGCGCCTTCCTCGCCCGCACCGGC
>CAMBZO010000371.1 GCA_945872195.1 Akkermansia muciniphila
GTCGGCGGCGTGAAGCTGGAGAAGTCCACGCGCCGCGTGTCCTTTCCGGCCAAGCTCAACATGACCAACGGGCCGCTCGAATACCTGCTCGTCACCACGATGGGCAAGACACACGAGAGCGTGCTCACCACGGACGTCGAGGCGCAGCACTTGCAGGTCGCGATGCTGCTGCTCGGCGCGAAGGGGATGGCGGCGGCGGCGCTCACGAACGCCCCGTCCGGCGGCCCCATCACGCAAGGCGCGATGCGGAACCCGCCGCTGCCGGGCGAGGCGGTGTTGATTGAGGTGTCGTGGACGCAGACCGGCAAGGTGCAGCGGAAGCCGCTGGAGGAACTGGTTTTCAACAAACGCGCAAAGGAGCCGATGGCGAAGGGCGAGTTCACCTTCACTGGCTCGCGGCTGTGGCAGGGCAAGTTCATCGCGCAGACCGAGGGCTCGCTCATCGCGCTCGTGACGGACCCGGACGCGGTCTTCAACAACCCGCGCCCGAACCGAGATGCGGAGGACATGTGGTTGGTGCGCACCGAGGCCGTGCCGCCGCAGGACACGGTCGTGGAGGTGAGCATCACGCTCGTGCCGGCGGTGAAGCCGACGACGGGGCAGGGGAAGTAGAGGAGCGGCGTCCGCGCTCCACTTTTGCCGCGTGTAAGTTTTTCCGGCGTCTGGCAAACTCTCTGCGATGGACCACGACCCGAACACGCTGCACACCGCCATTGACGAGGTGCTGGCCGGGCATCGCGATGCCTTCCGCCACATCGTGCGCGAATACGGACTGAGCGTGCGCGGGTTCATCGCCAGCCAGCTTTACCATCTCGACGATGTGGATGACCTCGCGCAGGACGTGTTCCTCGCGGCGTTCGAGAGCCTCGGCTCCTTTCGCAAGGGCGATGAGTTCGGCGCGTGGCTGCGGGGCATCGCGCGCAACAAGGTGAAGATGTATTTCCGCACCCGGATGCGCCGCGAGAACGCGATGGAACGCTTCCGCTCCGAGGTCGGGGAGGTGGTGGTGGCGGACTTGGAGCAGGCGTCGGAGGCCGTCGAGGAGCAGCAGCTCGCGCGGCTCCTGAGCTGCATCAGCAAGCTGCCGGACAAGATGCGCCGCATCGTGCAGGGCGGGCTGGAAGGCCAGAAGGCGCAGGCGCTCGCGGAGGCGATGGAGTCCTCGGTCGCCGTCATCTACGTCACGAATCACCGCGCGCACAAGCTGCTGCGCGAGTGCATGGCGCGGAAGGGCGTGTGATGGACCAGGACCTTCAAGACCTCGTCGCCGCTTGGTTGCGGAACTCGGACTTGTCCGCGTCGCGCCGGGATGAACTGCTCGCACGCCTGCGCTCAGACAACGGCTTTCGCCGCGAGTTCGTGGAGGAAATCCAGATGCACGGCTACGTGCGCGCCGCGCAATCATCCGAGCCGCGCTGGCCATTGCTCGAAGAGGCGATGGGCGGGCACGAGGACGCGCCGGGCTTGGAGGATTCCATCATGGCGCGACTGGCGCAGATGCCCACGCCCACGCGGCGGCGCACTTGGAACCCGTGGTGGGCTTTCGGCGGACTGGCCGTAATCGCGCTCGTGGTCTTCATCGTCTTGCGGCAACCGAACGGCGCGACCAAGCCCGGCCCGGCCCGGCTGGCGAACGGCGCGGCGTTGCGCGTCCCCGCCGTCGCGGTGCTCTCGCACGTCGTCGAGGTGGCGTGGTCCGATGGCGAACCGGAGCGGCAGGAGGGCGCGGAGCTGCCGGCGGGCTGGCTGCGGCTGGCGCTGGGCACGGTGCAGATTGATTTATTCTCCGGCGCGCGGCTGTTCGTGGAAGGGCCGGCGCAGCTTGAACTGCGTTCCTCCGGCGAGGCGTTCTTGCTCACGGGCAAGGTTGCGTGCGAACTGGGCGAGCAGGCGCGCGGCTTCCGATTGCTGACGCCCGGGCTGACGGTCGTGAACCAGGGAAATTCCTTCGGCGTGAAGGTCAGTGAGACCGGCGAGCAGGAAGTCCACGCGCTGGAAGGCAAGGTGGTGATCGGGCGCACGGGAGAGATTGGAACGAGCCAGATTGCCGCGAAGCAGGCGCGTCGGCTCGATGACGGCGGTCTGTCCGAGACCGTGTTTCGGCCGGAGGATTTTCCCGCGATGGAGCGCGTGCGGGTGCGCGAGCAGGCCGAGGCGGCGCGGCTGTTGTTCGCCTGGCGGGCGGCGGCAGATGCCTTGGACAGCGACCCGGCCCTGCGTGTCCACTATAACTTCGAGGACCAGTTGCCGCTGGATGCCTCGCTCACCAACCGCGTGCGCGGCGAGGGCGCGGGCAGTGATGGGCAAATCATCGGCGCGCGCTGGACGCAGGGCCGCTGGCCGGGCAAGGGCGCGCTGGAGTTTCGCGGTCGCGGGCAACGCGTTTTGCTGCGACTGCCCGGCAAGCACGCGTCGCTGACGCTGCTGGCGTGGGTGCGGGTGGACGCGCTGCCGCAACCGGTCACGGCCTTGCTGATGACGGAGGAGCCGCAGCTTTGGGAGCCGGACGGGGAGAAGAAGGCGCCGGCGTCGGCAAGTTTCGATCTGGCGAGCGGCCGGCCGCTGCGCTGGGAGCTGAAGGCCAACGGCCAGATTGGTTTCAACGTCTTGCGTGGCATCGTCTCCGGCAAGCCTCAGTGGGACGCGCACCTCGCCCCGCCGCTGCTGACGCCGGAGCTTCATGGGCAATGGCTTTGCCTCGCCACCGTCCACGACGCGGAGCGCGGCGAACTGACGCACTTCGTCAACGGTGTGTCCGTCGCTCGGCACAAGCTCCTGCCCGGCCCTCCGCTCGCGCTCACGCACCTCTCGCTCGGTAACCTGAGTGTCACCGACGCGGAGGCTCGGCTCGGCGTGAACTACGGCTACTTTGGCGCGGTGGACGAGTTGCTGGTTGCGGTGCGTCCCTTCAGCGCGGGGGAGTTGCGGCGCTACTACGAGGTTGGCCGGCCGTGAGCGGGAGCGTCGCAGCGCTATCGCCGCAATCCGGCCAGCGGCGATCAGTTACTTGGCGGGCTTGGGGCCGGGCTTGAACTGCGCATGCTCTCGCTGCCTTATCAGCAGCAGCCCCGCCACCGTCAGCACCCCGTTCAAGATCAGCAACTCGTTGCCGAAACTGTAGCCGCTCAACCACGCCTTCGAGTTTGTGTCCAGCAGGTAGCACACGACCGGCGGCACGCCACAGACCACCGGCACCCAGCCGTCCCGCACGCGCCAGTCGCACAGCAACCCAAAGGCAAACAGCCCCAGCAGCGGGCCGTAAGTGTAGTTCGCCAGCTTCAGCACCG
>CAMBZO010000372.1 GCA_945872195.1 Akkermansia muciniphila
CCTTGGTCAATCCACAGCTTGAGCAGCGCGAGTTCGTCGGGGTTGAGGTTCTTCGCGCCAGCCTTGTTGCCGGAGGGCGGCATGCTGGGCTTGCCTATGTGGGCGGCGAGGCGGAAGAGGGAGCTGCTCTCGGCCTTCTTGGGCTGGACGATTTTGCCGGTGTCGCCACCCTTGGCGATGGTCTGGGGCGTCTCGAGGTTCACGCCGTCCTCGCCCTTCTGCGAGTTGTGGCAGGAGAGACAATTGCGGCGGAGGATGGGGAGGAGTTCCTTCTCGAAGTCCACCTTGGAGGAGCGCTTGGACTTGGCGACGGGCAGGGGGCCCTTCTTGGTATCTTCCTTCACAGGCTCGACGGCGGAGACGAGGAAGGGGGCGGTGAGCAGGGCGGCGGTGAGGAGCGACCGGGCGCGAGGCGATTGAAATGAGTGCATAACAGTTTTGGTTGCGGAAGGCAGACGGGAGGTGAGCAGGGAGTGTTCAGGAAGATTCGGGTTGGTCTGGGCTGGGTGGCCATCGTCTGCTGCGCCGCGTAAAATTAGTTCGCCACAGCGTGCGGTTTTGACGCATAGTGCCCAGCTCTATGTCGTTTAACGCACTGAATCTCGACCCCAACATCCTCCGCGCCATCGCGGACGCCGGCTACACCGAGCCGACGCCCATCCAGACGCAGGCCATTCCACACATTCTCGCGGGGCATGACATGATCGGCATCGCCCAGACGGGCACGGGCAAGACGGCCGCTTTCACGCTGCCGATCCTGACCAAGCTCGCGGCGACCGCCGGTCAGGGGCGCGGCACGCGCGTGCTCGTCCTCGCGCCGACGCGCGAGCTGGTGGTGCAAATCGAGGAGAACGTCCGCGCCTATGGCAAACACCTGTCGCTCAAGATGGCGACGGTCTTCGGCGGCGTGGGCGAGAATTCCCAAATTAAGGCGCTCCAGTCAGGACTCGACATCATTGTCGCCACTCCGGGGCGGCTGATGGACCTGATGGATCGGCGTTACGCGGATTTCTCCCGGCTGCAATTCCTCGTGCTCGATGAGGCCGACCGCATGCTGGACATGGGTTTTCTCCCGTCCATCCGCACGATCGTCCGCTCCCTCCCGAAGCAGCGGCAGACGTTGCTCTTCTCCGCCACGCTGTCGCGCGAGATCGAAGGGCTGACGCACGAGTTCCAGCACGCGCCCAAGTTGGTGCAGATCGGCCGTCGCTCGAACCCCGCCGAGACCGTCACGCAGTGGGCGTATGAAGTGCCGCGCTCGCGGAAGGTCGCGCTGCTGGGGCATCTGCTCAAGGAGCCGACCATGAACATGGTGCTCATCTTCGTGCGCATGAAGCACTCCGCTGACCGCCTCGCCCGCCAGCTTGAAACTCACGGCATCACCTGTGCGACGCTGCACTCGAACCGCTCGCAGAACCAGCGCCTGCGCGCGTTGCGCGACTTCAAGTCCGGCGTGGTGCGCGTGCTGGTGGCGACGGACATCGCGGCGCGCGGCATTGACGTGGACGGCATCTCGCACGTGGTGAACTTCGACTTCCCAATGCACTCGGAGGACTACGTCCACCGCATCGGGCGCACGGGGCGGGCGCACGCGGTGGGCGATGCCATCAGCTTCGTGACGCCAGAGGACCACGGAGAGCTGCGTTCGCTGGAGCGCTTCATCGGACGCGGCTTGGTGCGCAAGAAGGCGGAGGGATTTGATTACACGGACCGGCCCGAGCCTCGCACGGCGGGCGACGTCGGCGAGCAACGCGGCCAACACCGGCAGCAATCGCGCGGTGGCGGCGGCGGCGGTCGGCAGGGTGGTTACGGAGGGCAGCGCCGTTCATCAAACAGCAGACCGCAGGTGAGTGGGAACCGGGAAGGCGGGAACGTCTCGGGCGGCCCCCGCCCGCCCGCCAAACCAGCCGGTCGTAGTTGGGGCCGCTGAAGTCGTCGGGTAGGGCGCGCCTGTCCTCAGCGCGCCGTTCAGCGGTGAGAACACAGCGGCGCGCTGAGGACAGACGCGCCCTACCACTTTCCTGCAATCCCCGCCCGGCCTTGCGCCTTGCATTCGCGTCCATCCTCGGCAGACAGTTTCCTCACGCGAGCTTCACCCGGCGGCAAGCCGTCGCGATGAACGCAGAACAAAACACCTTGAGACTATGGAACTGACACGCACGGCCTACGGCACTTGGAGCGGCGGACGTTACATGCACTTCGGCGAGGCCCTCAGCGAGGAGCGCTACCTCGCCTGCATCCGCCACGCCTACGCCAAGGGTTTCCGCACGTTCATGGCGGCGGACGTTTACAGCCTGGGCGAGGCGGACACGATGCTGGGCCGCGCGTTGCAGGGCATCCCTCGCGACAGCTACTGCCTCATCGGCCTCCTCGGGCACGACATTTATCCCGGTAAACGCGACGGCGCGAAGGGCTACCTGCGCTTCACCGACGAGCGTCTGCGCAAGCCCGACCAATTCGCCAGCTACCTTCGCATGGCCGCCGAGAAATCCCTCGCGCGCCTCGGCACGGACCACTTCGACGCGCTCTACCTGCACAACCCCGACTCGGTCGGCTACTCCAGCGACGCCGCGTGGAAGGGCATGGCCGCGCTCAAGTCGGCGAAGCTCACCAACCGCCTCGGCATTGCGCCGGGGCCGGCGAACGGCTTCTCCCTCGACCTCATCCAGTGCTTCGAGCGCTTCAGCGGCCTCGTGGACGAGGCGATGATTATCCTCGGCCCGATGGAGCCGTGGCCCGGCGGCTACGTCCTGCCGGTGGCTGAGAAGAACGGCGTGAAGCTCATCGCGCGCGTGGTGGATTACGGCGGTCTCTTCCACGACGACGTGAAGCCCGGCCACCAGTTCGGCCACGGCGACCACCGCACGTTCCGCCCGGCTGGCTGGGTTGAAGCGGGCAACACGAAGATTGAGCAGATGCGCCCGCTCGCGGAGAAATATGGCGTGACGATGCTCCAGCTCGCCTGCCTCTGGACTCTCAGTCAGACGGCGGTCAAGAGCGTCATCCCCACCTTCATCCAGGAAGTCGGCCCGAACACCAAGCTCATCGAGGCGAAGATTGACGAACTGGCGGCGCTGCCCGACATCACGCTCACGCCGGACGATTGCGAGGCCATCCGCCGCATCGGCGACAACAAGGGCTGCATGAACCTCAAGGGCGGCCATCCGGAATTCACCGGCGAAGCCCAGCCTGACCAGTGGCCGATGAACCCTGACTTGGAAGCCGTGGCCCAGCGCTGGGGCGTGGACCCCAAGCGCGACCTGACCTACGCCCACGCGGCGT
>CAMBZO010000373.1 GCA_945872195.1 Akkermansia muciniphila
GAATCATGTCGTAGAGCGCGGCGACGGCCTTCGAGGGGTCGGCGATGATGGGGAAGTTCATCGTCGTGCCCTGCGTCTCGTTGATGTCTCGCACCCAGCCGTGGTGGGACTCGACGGGGTCCACGGAGATGGCGACGCACTTGACGTTGCGCTTGGCGAACTCGTCTTTCAGCTTCGCGACCGCGCCCAACTCGGTGGTGCAGACGGGCGTGTAGTCGGCGGGATGGGAGAAGAGAATGCCCCAGCCGGTGCCGAGCCATTGGTGAAAGTCAATGTGTCCTTCGGTGGTGTCGGCCTGAAAGTTCGGAGCGATGTCGCCAAGTCGGAGTGCCATATTCGTAATGTTGTTTCGTTTCGAGGGCGGAAAATAAGGAAGCCGACGGTGGGGCACAAGCCTTCCCTGCCTTGGCCTGTCAACGCACCCTCATTGCGAGAAGGAAGTTAGAGACTCCTCACGTCGTCTCCTACGGGTTCACGCCAGAATGTCCTTCACCACGTGGCCATGCACATCCGTCAGGCGATAGTCGCGGCCTTGGAAGCGGAAGGTGAGCTTCTCATGGTTGAAGCCGAGTTGGTGCAGGATGGTCGCCTGCAAGTCGTGGACGTGGACCTTGTTCTCCGCGATGCCGAAGCCCAGCTCGTCCGTCTCGCCGTAGCTGAAGCCCTGCTTGATGCCCCCGCCGGCCAGCATGAGTGAATAGCAGTCGGGATAGTGGTCACGCCCGAGCACTTGTCCGCCGGCGGTGCGCCCTTCGCGGAATGGCGTGCGGCCAAACTCGCCGCCCCACACGATGAGCGTGTCGTCGAGCAAGCCGCGTTGCCGCAAGTCCTCGATGAGCGCGGTCACGGGCTTGTCCGTGCGCGCCATCTTGGCGGTCAGGCCGCCGCGAATGTCCTCGTTCGGGCCGGTGCCGTGGAAGTCCCAGCCCCAGTCGAAGAGCTGCACGTAGCGCACGCCTTGCTCGATGAGCCGGCGCGCGAGCAGGCAGTTGTTCGCGAAGCTCGCGTCACCGGGCTTGGCCCCGTAGGCGTCGAGCTGAGCTTGCGGCTCTTTGGAAATGTCCATGACCTCCGGCACGCTGGTCTGCATGCGGAAGGCGAGTTCGTATTGGGCAATGCGCGTGGCCGTCTCCGGGCTGCCCAGCTCCTGCGACTGCACTTCGTTCAAGTCGCGCAACGTGTCCAGCGTGCGGCGGCGCATCTCGCGGTCCATGCCGGGCGGGTTCGAGACGTAGAGCACGGGGTCGCCCTTGGAGCGGCATTGCACTCCTTGATAGACCGAGGGGAGAAAGCCGTTACCCCAGCAGCTCTGGCCGCCGCTGGGCTGCACGCCGCTGCTGATGAGCACCATGAAGCCGGGCAAGTTTTCGTTCTCCGTGCCGAGGCCGTAAGTCGCCCAAGTGCCCATGCTGGGCCGGCCTTGACGGGCGGAGCCGGTGTAGAGCAGCAGCTCGGCGGGCGCGTGATTGAACTCATCCGTGGTCATGGACTTGATGACCGTCACCTCGCTCGCGACGCGCGGGAGATTCGTGAGCGCGTCGGACATCCAGATGCCGCCGGGCCCGTGCTGCGCGTAGGTGCGCGGGGTGCCCATGAGCTTGGGCACGCCCGTGGTGAAGGCGAAGCGACGGCCTTTCAAATACGCATCCGGGCAATCCTGCCCGTTGCGCTTCACCAGCTCGGGCTTGTAGTCGAAGATGTCCAAGTGCGGCGGCGCGCCGCTCATGTGCAGGTAAATCACGCGCTTGGCCTTCGGCTCGAAGTGCGGGGCGCGGGGTGCGAGCGGGCGCGACGGGTCGGTCGGCTCGGCGGCGGCCTTCGTGCCGAGCAAGGTTTCCATCGCAATCGCGCCGAGGCTGAACTGCCCCGCGCTGCGGAGGAAGGTGCGGCGCGTCTGGTGCTCGAGTTTCAGCAGGTGCGGATTCATGGGTGTGAACGTATCAGCCAACTGACGCATTGGACAACGAGGGATTCTAATTCAGTTGGGGATGGGGAGAAGCTTGCCCGCTCCGCTCGCCCTGCCTAGTCTCCCTCCATGCTCCTCAAGCTCACCAGCCTCCTTGGCTTGGTCGCCTTCATCGCCCTCGCCTGGTCGGTCTCGCTCAACCGCAAGCGTTTCCCCTGGCGCACCGTGCTCTCGGGCCTCGCGCTGCAATTCGTCTTCGCCTGGCTCATCCTGCGCACGTCGTTCGGCAAGGCCATCTTTGACTACACCAACCGCGCGGTGGACCGCCTCCTCGGTTTCGCGGAGGAGGGTTCGAAGATGGTCTTCGGCCCGCTGGCCAACGGCAAGTTGCTGACTGATAAATGGGGGCCGGAGAACGCCTTCATCTTCGTCATCACCGTCACTTCGACCATCATCCTCGTCTCCGCGGTGTCCTCGCTTCTTTATCACTACGGCATCCTGCAACGCGTCGTGGCCGCCATGGCGTGGGTCATGGAGCGGGTGATGAAGACCAGCGGCAGCGAGAGCCTCGCGGCGGCGGCGAACATCTTCATGGGGCAGACCGAAGCCCCGCTGGTCATCAAGCCCTATCTGGCGCGCATGACCAAGAGTGAGCTGCTGGCGGTGATGATTCCCGGCATGGCGAGCATCGCGGGCGGCGTGATGGCGGCCTATGTGTCGTTCGGAGTTTCCGCCGGGCACCTGCTCACGGCGTCGGTGATGAGTGCCCCCGCCGCGCTGCTCATTGCCAAGATCATGCTGCCCGAAACCGAGCAGAGCGAAACCGCCGGGGGCGCGACGGCGAAGTTGGAGCTGGAGTCCACGAACGGCATTGACGCCATCTGCCGTGGAGCGAATGAAGGCATGACACTGTCCTTGAATGTCATGGGCATGTTGATCGCCTTCGTCGCCCTGGTCGCGATGGCGAACTTCCTCATTTCGGTGCCCCAGACCGAGCTGTTAGGCATCGCCGCTCCGGTGACGCTGCAAAAATTTTTCGGCTGGGTGAACGCTCCCTTCGCGTGGCTCATGGGCGTGCCGCCGAAGGACTGCGTGGCCGTCGGCCAAGTGCTCGGCGAGCGCATCGTGCTCAACGAGTTCATCGGCTACCTCTCGCTCGGCAAGATCAAGGAAACGCTCGACCCGCGCAGCCTCACCATCGCCACCTACGCGCTGTGCGGCTTCGCAAACTTCGCGAGCATCGCCATCCAGATCGGCGGCATCGGGGCGCTGGCGCCAACCCGCCGCGCGGAACTCGCCAAGTTCGGACTCCGCGCCATGGTCGGCGGGCTGCTTGCCTGCTACATGATGGCGACCATTGCCGGGCTGCTGACG
>CAMBZO010000374.1 GCA_945872195.1 Akkermansia muciniphila
GATTTTTCGCAAGGCATAAAGCAGGTCGCGCGGCTCATCAAGGCGCGCGTCGGTCTCGAAGCCGTCTCGCTGGATATCGGCGGGTGGGACTCGCACATCACGCAGAGCGCCGTCATGGACCCGGAGATGCGCAAGCTGAACGCAGGCCTTAGTGCGTTCTACCGCGACCTGGGCAAGACGGACATGGCGAATGTCACCGTGGTGGTGATGACGGAGTTTGGCCGACGGCTCGCCGAGAACTCCGCGTTCGGCACGGACCACGGGCGCGGCAGCGTGATGTTCCTGATGGGCGGCGGCGTGAAGGGCGGCCGCGTAATGGCGAAGTGGCCCGGCTTGACGAAGGACGTGCTCGAAGGCCCTGGCGACCTGCCCGTGACCATCAACTACCGCGACGTGCTCGCGCCCATCCTTCAACGGCACAGCCCGCAAGTGGACTTGGCAAAGGTGTTCCCGGCTTTCGAGCTGAAGCCGCAGGCGGTTTATGGCTGAACCCAACCGCGAACCCGCATGAGATACCTCATCGTCATCTTCGTGGCCGTCGGCGCGCTGGGCATCCTCGTCTGGCTCATCGTGGCGGCAATGCGTGCCAGCAACAGGCGCAACTCGGGCGACTCTTCGACTTCTGGCGGCGACTCCGGCCACTCGCATGACAGCTCCGATTCCGGCAGCGGCGGTGGAGACGGCGGCGGTGGCAACTGAGCCTCGACGCTCGCTTCGCGCGCGCCTCCTGCGTCGGCAGTTGAGGTTCGATAAGGGGCTCATCCTGCCAAGATTGTTTTGCCGCTCTGGCAATTGACGCATCGCAACGTCACTGCCATGTTCGCCGCGATGAAGTTCGACATCTCGCGTCTGCTCGACTCGTGGGAATACAGGCCAGGCCAGGTGCTTGTCCGGCGGCTCAAGCCCAAGGGCGGCCGCGAAAAAATCCAGCTCCGCCTCGACCTCGGCGTGCTGCAGATGGACGCCGAGGGCCGCCCCGACGGAAAGCGCCCCCTTGGCCACGAGTCCTTCTTCCACCACCTTGTCAGCCAGTTGGAGAAGCACCGCGCGGCGCACGAGGGCAGCGACGAGGACTTCATCCTGACGGGCGAGGACTGTGTGCGGCTCCAGCAGGAAGGCATCCAGTATCACCACCGTTACATCTGCTTCTACCAACTCGGCGACTACGCGGCGGTCATCCGTGACGCGGAGCGGAACTTGGAGGCGTTCGACTTCGTGGATGAGTTTGCCGAGACCGACGAGATGTCCTGGGCGCTGCAACAGTTCCGTCCGCAGCTCCTGCTGATGCTCACGCGCGCGAGGGGCATGATCGCGCTGGAGAAGAAGGAGTTCGCCGCAACTGCCCGCGAGGTGGAGAACGGCATCGCGAGCCTGCGCGAGTTTTACAACGCCTTCGAGCGGCCCGATCTGACCGAGCAGTCCGGAGAAATCCATTCGCTGGAGCAATGGCTGGAAAACCTGCGCAACAACCGCGAGAAGCGCGGGGATAAGCCCGAGGGCGAGCCGCCGGCGCTCACCGAGCGGCAGAAGCTCGAGCGCGCGTTGCAAGAAGCCGTGACGCGCGAGGACTACGAGCAGGCGGCGCGTGTGCGGGACGCGCTGAAAAACTTGAAGGCGCCTTAAGTGAGCCTCGGTGCTTTCTGCGGGCGTTTAATTGCCATGAGAACACCTCCATTGGTTCGCCAAGTGCCGCTCTTCCTGAGTCTGCTTCTCTTTTCCGGCTGCCTCACCGTCCCCGAGACGGGCCGCCGGCAAGTCATGCTGATTTCCACGTCACAGGAGATGCAACTCGGCTTGAGCGCGTTCCAGCAGATGAAGAAGGAAACGCCCGTGAGCCGTGACCCCGCCGTCAACGCGATGGTGCAGCGCGTGGGCCGGCGCATCGCGGCGGTGGCGGAGTTACCCGGTGCGCAGTGGGAGTTCGTGGTGTTCGATAGCAAGCAGGCCAACGCCTTCTGCCTGCCCGGCGGCAAGGTGGGAATTTACACCGGCATCCTGCCCATCACGAAGGACGAGGCCGGCCTCGCCACCGTCATCGGCCACGAGATCGCGCACGCCGTCGCGCGGCACGGAGCGGAGCGGGTGAGCGAGGGGATTTTGCTCCAGACCGGTGGCGGCTTGCTGGGCGCGAGTCTGTCAAGCGCTGACCCGCGCACGCAGGTCTTGGTGATGACTGCATACGGCATCGGCGCAAAGGTGGGCCGAGAGCTGCCGCACAGCCGTGGGCAGGAATCCGAGGCGGACCACATTGGGCTGATCTACATGGCGCGCGCGGGCTATGACCCGGAAGCAGCAGTGGGTTTCTGGCAACGCTTCGCGGACCACTCGCGCAGTCAGGGCGGCGGCGGCACGCCGGCATTTCTTCGCACGCACCCGCTCGACACGGTGCGCATCCAGCAGATCCAACAGTGGCTGCCAGAGGCGAAGGCAAATTTCAGGCCGCAGTGAAAAGGTCAGCGGTCAGCAAGCGATAGCTGAAAACCGGCGCGGCTACCTGCTCTCCCTCGGGCATTGCGTTCACCCCTCTGTTGGCCAAACTGCGTCGCCGTGCGCGCTTGCATCATCTTCAATCCCACCGCGAGGGGCGACAAGGCACGCCACTTCCGCCAGCACCTCACCGAGTTCGCCGGCGGGGTCGCGCTCAAGCCCACGCAGGCTCCCGGCGACGGTCGCCGTCTCGCCGCCGAGGCGGTGCGCGATGGGTTCGACACGTTGGTCGCTGCTGGCGGAGATGGCACGGTGAACGAGGTGCTCAACGGAATCGCAGATGTGCCGGAGGGATTCACGCGCGCGCGGCTCGCCGTGCTGCCGCTGGGAACGGTCAACGTCTTCGCGCGCGAGTTGGGTCTGCCGCTGCGATTGCGCGCAGCGTGGCAGGTCATCCTCAACGGCAATGAGCGCAGGATCGACGCGCCCTTCGCGGACTACACGGACCCCGCGGGAGTGCGCCGCCGTTACTTCGCCCAGATGGCCGGCGCGGGCCTCGATGCCCGGGCCATCCGCCTCGTGGACTGGGAAACCAAAAAGCGCTTCGCGCAATTCGCCTACGTGCTCGCCGGCCTGAAGGCCATGCGCGAGCCGCAGCCGCCCATCACGGTCGAGGCAAACGGGCAGACCGTGATCGGCGAGCTGGTGCTGGTGGGCAACGGACGTTTCTACGGCGGCAGCCTGCCGGTCTTCCCCGACGCCAAACTGGATGACGGTCTGCTGGACTTGTGCGTCTTCCCCCGGGTGCATTGGGGACTTATCGCGCGCTACGCCTT
>CAMBZO010000375.1 GCA_945872195.1 Akkermansia muciniphila
GCGTTAAAATTCAACTGCCGGATTTAGGTTTATCCTTATTTATCCACCGCCCCGGCGCGCCCGGGGACAGGAACGGGGCTTGACATTGTTAAAACAAGTGATATACTATGTAACATGATCTAATAGCATCAGCCGTTCTGATTGCTTGAAGGTTAGAAACCAAAAATATGGATAAAAATAAAGATACAACCAGTGGTTGTCCCATGGGTATGCCCCTTTCAGGGCAGTGGGTCAGCCGAAACCTAAACCGTCTGGAGGTGCCCCGTGCGTAGTCCAAACGAGCTGGAGCAATCCCTGAAGGACCTCCTCGCCGCGTGGGAGCGGCTGGCCCCGGCCGACAGCTTCGCCGGCCTCACGCACGCCGAGTTCAAGGCCGCGGTGCAAGCGTCCTTCAGTGCCCGCACGCGCCTGCAGGAGCTGCGGCTGGATTTCCACCAGTGGCTCCTGCAGCGGGAGCTGGCCGATATGGTGTCCAGTGAGAAATACCAGCAGGTGGTCTTGGGCATCCGCTGCCACCCGGGGCAAGGGAACAACTCCTCGGTGTTGCGCGCGGTGGGCTATGTCACCGAGCTGGAACGGGCCAGCGGCCTAGGCCGCACGGAAGACCCGGAGACACCACCGCTGCCGCCGCCCGCCGCCACCTGATGCCGAGCGCGGGTGAAGTTCGGTAGAATGGGAGAGGGGGCGTTGGGTGAACGCCCCCTTCCTCGGACGCGGGGAGTGGAAGGAGAAACACCGCCGCTACTTCCGCCCGTGCGAGAGGAACCACTCGTAGAGCTTCGGGTTGTTGTAGGCCTCGGTCCACGAGTCGTGGCCCGCCTCGGGATAAACCGTGAGTTGAAGTTCCTTCACGCCCGCCTTCTTGAGCGCCTCCACCATGCGCTCTGATTCGGAGAGCGGCACGACGCCGTCCTTCCCGCCGTGAAACGCCCAGACGGGCAGGGACTTGAGCGCGTCTGACTTCGTGCGCGACGCCAGCAGAATGTCAATGCGCTCGCCGCCGCCGCAGATGGGCACGACCGCCGCGAAGCGCTCCGGAGCCTTCGAGAGCAGCGCCCACGAGCCGTAGCCGCCCATGCTCAGGCCGGTGAGAAGCACGCGGCCCGTGTCCACCTTGTGACTGGCGATGACGCTGTCGAGCAGCGCAAGCAGAGCCTCCGAGTCCCAACGCTCGCCGACGGGGCACTGCGGTGAGACCACGATGAAATTCCCCTGAACCAGCTTCGTGGCGGCCTCGCGGTTTTGGCGGGCAACCTCGGTTTCATTCTTCGGCACCGGCGGATTCTTCTTCACCAGCTTCGGCGGCCCGTGGACGGCGACCTGCGCGAGATTCGTCCCGCGCTCGCCCGCGCCGTGGAGGAACAGGATGAGGGGCCACTGCTTCGCCGCCTTCGCGTCGTAGCCCGGCGGCAGGTAGAGCAGGTAGCCGAGGTCAACTTTCTTGGTGAGCTGGGTCGAGAATTTCTGTCGTGATTGCATGAGGTCGGGGTCGGGAGTTTGGGCGGTAGCGAGAGCGGCGGCGGCGAGCCAGCAGCTCACAGGGAGCAGCCAACGGAGTGGGCGGAGGAGGTGTGATGTCATAGAGTCCGGGCGCAGCATCGCGAAGTTTTCCGGGACAGGCAAGACGCAGCGCACGCCGATGCCTTGCCGATGCCTTGCTTGACAAGCCATTGTCGCGCCGATTGAGTCACTCGCGTGAAGCACGCCCCAATATCCCTCGCCTCTCTCTTTGCGCTCTGGCTCGCGTGCGGCTCCTTCAGCCTCGTGCTCGTCAGCCCGGTTTTTGCCGCGGACAAACCAGAGAAGCCCGCCCCCGCCGCGACCCTCAGCGTCACCGGCAAATGGACTTACACGCTCGAAGTCTCGCTCGACACCTCGGTGGATTTCACCGCCGAGTTCAAGCAGGACGGCGAGAACGTCACCGGCTCCATCACCGTGCAGGAGATGAAGACCGCGATTGAGAAGGGCAAGTTCAAGGACGGCCAGCTCACCTTTGAAATCCCGCGCGAGTATGGCGGCGTGAAGTTCACCTCGCGCTACACCGGCAAGCTCGTCGGCGACAAGCTCACCGGCA
Organism: Akkermansia muciniphila; assembly: GCA_945872195.1. GTDB lineage: Bacteria > Verrucomicrobiota > Verrucomicrobiia > Limisphaerales > SXTU01 > SXTU01. The sequence goes on from CAMBZO010000375.1 coordinate 2,075, forward strand.
AAATCGTCTCCGGTGCCGCGCCGGTGGAGCGCACCTACGAGTGGAGCGCCAAGCGTGCGAAGCCGGACGCCAAACCCTGAAGCCGAGTTCAACCACTGACCTGCACTAATGAAAACGGGGAATGTGACCGCAGCAGATTTTCCAATCAGGTCGGCAGTCCCCGGCCAGCTCGGGCAGTTCGGATTAGTGCCAGTCAGTGCCGGTTAGTGGTTTAATCCTCTCATGAAAAAATCCCCCGTGGTCTCCACCGACTTCACCGCCGCCCTCGAATCGCTTTACTCCGCCGTCCTCGCCGACGTGTTGGATTCGCTGGGCTACCGTTACCAGGCGTTGCCCGCGCACATCCGCCCGCTCACGCCCGCGAAGAAGATTTGCGGCCGCGTCTTCCCGGCGATGGCGCGCGCGACCTACAAGCTTCCCGCGAAGCCTTACGAGCTGGAAATCGCCGCCGTGGACGCGCTCGTGCGCGGCGACGTGCTCGTGGTGGACGCGGGTGAGGACCAATCATGCGCCTTGTGGGGCGAACTGCTCACCACCGCGTGCCTCGCCAAGGGCGCGCGCGGCGTGGTGATGACCGCCTGCACGCGCGACATGTGGAAGATTCGCGACCTGAACTTCCCCGTCTATGGCATCGGCTGGCATTCGGGCGACAGCAAGGGTCGCCTCAATGTTATCAGCGTCGGTGAACCCATCAGCATCGGCGGCGTGCGCGCCCGGCGCGGCGACTGGCTGCTCGGCGACGAAGATGGCGTGGTCATCATCCCGCAGGAAGTCGCCGCAGAAGCCATCCGCCTCGCGCAGGAAAAAGTCTCCGGCGAGAACGTTGTCCGCGAGGAGTTGGCCCGTGGCGTCCCCGTGGGCGAAGTGTTCCGCAAGTATGGAATCTTGTGAAATGGCGAAGGAGGAATGCCGAATGGTAAATCCGCCGTTCGTCACCCCTTAAGCCAGGCGCACCCCTGCCTAAGATTTGACATTCGCAATTCGTAATTCGCCATTCCTATGCGTGTTCTTGTCGCCGGCCTCTTCCACGAGACGCACACGTTCCTCGCCGGCTCCACCGGGCTTGCGGACTTCGAGGTCAGGGTAGGCGCGCAGATGCTGGAGTGTGCCGGCGATGCCTCCCCACTCGGCGGTGCGCTCGCAGCGGCGAAGGAGTTCGGCTGGACCGTCCTCCCGACCGCCGA
>CAMBZO010000376.1 GCA_945872195.1 Akkermansia muciniphila
CACAACATCTCGACGGTGTGAGCTTCGTGCCGTTGCTCCGGGGCGAGACGATGCAGCGTGGCAAGCCGCTGTTCTGGCATTACCCGCATTACGCTAACCAAGGCGGCGCGCCCAACGGCGTCATCCGCGACGGCGATTGGAAACTCATCGAGTGGTATGAAGACGGCGCGCTAGAGCTTTACAACATTGCCGGAGACATCAGCGAAAAGACCAACCTCGCCGCGCAACAACCCGAGCGGGTGAAGGAGCTGCACGCCAAGCTCAGCGCGTGGCGGAAGGAGGTCGGCGCACTGATGCCCACGCCGAATCCAGAGTTCGACCCGAACAAGAAACCGGCGGCGAAGGCACCCAAGAAGCAATAGACTCAATGAAAGGAATGCGCACTCTGTTGGTTGCCGTTGGCCTGCTCCTCAGTGCCCGTGCGGAAGCGCAGCCCAACATCATCCTGCTGCTTGCGGATGACCAGGATTGGACTGGTCTCTCGACGCCGATGCATCCGAGCATCCCCAACTCGAAGAGTGATTTCTATCGCACACCGAACTTGGAAAAGTTCGCGGCACAGGGGATGCGTTTCAGCGCCGCGTATGCGCCCGCACCGGTTTGTTCGCCCACTCGCATAGCGCTGCAAACGGGCATGAGCCCGGCGAAGCTGCGCTGGACGAAGGCCTCGCCAGCGGAGGATGGCCACAAGCTCATTGAGGCGGAAAATCGCAAGAGCATCCGCCCCGAGGAAGTGACCATCGCGGAGTTGCTGAAGTCGGCGGGCTACGCGACGGCGCACTACGGCAAGTGGCATCTCAGCGGCGGTGGGCCGGCCTCGCACGGTTACGACGAGAGCGACGGCGACACAGGCAACCGCGACGCGGACAAGTTCGTGGACCCGAACCCCGTGGACATCTTCGGCATGGGCGCGCGCGCGGCGGCGTTTATGGAGAAGCAGGCGAAGGCGGGCAACCCCTTCTTCCTGCAGATGTCGTATCATGCGCTGCACCGCCCGGAAAACGCGCTGAAGGGCACGCGGGATTTTTACGCAAAGCAAACACCCGGTCGAATGCACAGCGCTGTGGACCGCGCCGCCATCACCACTGACCTCGACACGGGCGTGGGCCGCCTGCTGGCGGACATCGAGCGGCTTGGCCTGACCGGCAAGACCTACGTCATCTACATGTCTGACAATGGCGGCGGCGGCGGGAGGGGCGGCTTGCGTCCGCTCACGGCGGGCAAGGGCGGTGTTTGGGAAGGTGGTATTCGCGTGCCGCTGATTGTGCGCGGCCCCGGTATCGCGGCGAACTCCTGGAGTCATCAGCGAGTCGTCGGCTACGATTTCCTTCCGACGTTTTGCGGTTGGGCCGGCGTCAAGACCGCGCTGCCGAGGGGTCTGGAGGGCGGCGATTTCTCGCACTTGCTTACGGGCTCAACCGAGCCGGTCATGCGAGCGCGGGAGGAACTGGTGTTTCACTTCCCGCACTACCAAGGCGACACACCGCACTCGGCGATTCTGCTCGGCAACTTCAAGCTGCTGAAGTTCTACGAGACCGGCGAGCGGCAGTTGTTCGACTTGGACAAGGACCTCGCCGAGCGCACCAACCTCGCCGCCACAGAACCGGAGGTGGCGACCAAACTGGAGCAACGCCTCGCACAGTATCTCAAGGAAGTCGGGGCAGCCATGCCGAAGCCGAATCCCAGCTACGACCCGGCGAAGGAGCCGCAGAGCAAGGGTGGCGGTAAAGGTGGCAAAGGCGGCGGCAAGAAGAAGGAAGCGGCCAAGTGAACGGCCTAAACCATCCATCACCCACCATGAGCACCAAATTTGTTCGATACGCTCTGCTCGCAAGTCTCGTTTTCGGCGCTACCTCGTCGGGCTTCGCGCACAGCATCGGGGACACCGGGCATGACCACGCCGCGCCGCGCTACGACTTCACCGTGCAGCCGCCGACGCGCATCGTGATGCGGGCAAATGACGTGGTGTTACTGGCGCAAGCCACCGCGCCACGTGCCGTCGCCGCATCGGTAAACGCCCAGCCGTCGCTGCTTTCCTCGGCCTTCCAACCATTTGCACCGAAGGTCAAAACGCGCACCGACGGCCAGTTCCTCTACGTCGAGTCGGACGGGATGCCGGCACACAACATGATGGTGGGAATTACCGCGTGGCAGCAGCAGGTGCCCTTGCCGCAGCCTTACACGGGAGCGAACGCCTGGCGCATCCCGCTCAACCCCGTGCCCGCGCAGGCCCCCGCCTCCATCAAGAACCGCTTCCTGCGCGGAGCCATCGCGCTCGCGGCGAACGGCATTCCCATCTTCAACCCGCAGAACAATCGCGGCGACATTTCCAACGAGATTGGCGAGCTGGACCAATGGGGCGGCCATTGCGGTCGCGCGGACGACTACCATTACCACGCCGCGCCGTTGCACTTGCAGGGTGTGCTCGGAAAAGACAAACCCATCGCCTTCGCGCTCGACGGTTATCCCATCTACGGGCTGACCGAGCCGGACGGCACCGCGCCAACGAAGCTCGACGCCTTCAACGGCCACGAGACTGCCGCGCTCGGCTACCACTATCACGCGTCGCTGAAGTATCCCTACGTGAACGGCGGCTTCCACGGCGAGGTGGTCGAGCACGAAGGCCAGGTGGACCCGCAGCCCCGTGCGGGCGCCGGGCGCGAGGCGTTGCAGCCGTTGCGCGGCGCGCGCATCACGGGATTCTCCAGCAAGGACACACGCTACAGTCTGAAATACGAAGTGGGCAGCGAGACGCGTTTCGTGAACTACACGCTGCTCGACGGCGGCGCAGTGAAGTTCGACTTCGTGGACGGCCGAGGTCAGGTGCGCACGGAAACTTACTCGCCGCGTCAGCGCGGCCCCGGTGGCGGCGACCGTCCGACCGGCGAACCACCGGGCAAAGCTGGTCCCCAGAAAGGCCCCGGCAAGGGCAGCCCGACCCCACCGCCGCCGGTTCGTGGTGAGGCTCGTCCGCCCCGAGGGCCGAGCGGCGCGGTTGCGGCCGCCGGTTACACGCCGAAGCGCACGGGGAACTTCACCCTCCGCAGCCCCGCCGTGGCCAATGGTGGCGCGCTCCCGGTGGAGTTCACCGGCGATGGCGCGAGCGCGACGCTCCCGCTGGAATGGACCGGCGCTCCCGGCGGCACGAAGAGTTTCGCCGTCATCATGGACCACCTCGACCCCGAGGGCCGGGCCAAGTGGTATTGGGTGCTCTACAATATCCCTGCGAACATCGGGAGCCTCGCGAAGAA
>CAMBZO010000377.1 GCA_945872195.1 Akkermansia muciniphila
ACACATCCACGCGCGCTGTCGCTGATGAAGGCACAAGCCGCTGTCGCCGAGCACGCGGAGTTCAAGGGCAACGTCGCGTTCGTCGGCACGAAAGCATTCTGGCGGCCGGTCGAGGCCTCTCCCTCCGGTCAAGGCTATCACTGGAACACGAACGCCGAGACCTACTGGCTCATCGGCGAGGCGATGGGCCAAGCGATGTTGAAGCTGTTGAACGCCAGTCGGTGAAGCTAGCGGCACTTGTCGTGAAGCAACCTCGTCGCCGCCGCGTATAACTCCCCGATGCCGATGAAGACTTCTGTCCTGCTCCTGCTGCTCCCCGCCTTGCTGCTCCTCGCCCGCCCGGCGCGCGGGGCGACCGCAGACTTTCAGAAGGACATCCGCCCCTTGCTGAACGAGTTCTGCCTCAAGTGCCACTCGACCAAGGACCATAAGGGCGACCTCGACCTCGAGCGCTTCAAGTCCCTCGACGCCGTGAAGCGCGACGCGAAGGTTTGGCAGCAGGTTGAGGAGCAGCTCGAACTCGGTGAGATGCCGCCGAAGGAGAAGCCGCAGCTTTCTTCCGCGCAGAAGGCCAAGCTCGTCGCGTGGGTGCGCGGCACACTCCACGAAATCGCGCTGACCCGTGCCGGCGACCCCGGCCCCGTCGTGCTGCGCCGCCTCTCGAACGCGGAGTTCACCCACACCCTCCGCGACCTCACGGGCGTCGAGTCGCTCGACCCGGCGCGCGAGTTCCCCGTGGACGGCGCGGCGGGCGAGGGCTTCTCGAACACCGGCGCGGCGCTCGTCATGTCGCCCGCGTTGCTCACGAAGTATCTCGACGCCGCGAAGGACATCGCCGCCCACGCCGTGCTCTTGCCGGACGGCGTGCGTTTCTCGCCGCACATCTCGCAGCGCGACTGGACCGAGGAGCGGCTCACGGGCATCCGCGCGTTCTACGCGCAGTTCACGGAGAAGGGCGGCGGCTCGTCGGTCAACCTGCAAGGCATCAAATTCGACACGAAGGACGGCGGCCTGCTGCCGCTGGAGAAGTATCTGGCAGCGACGCTCGCCGAGCGCGACGCCTTGTCCACGAAGCGCAAGTCCATCGCTGAGGTCGCCAAGGAGCGCGGCTTGAACGCCAAGTATCTCGGCACGCTCTGGACCGCGCTGAACGACTCGCAGCCCTCGCTCGTGCTCGACCTCCTCCGCGCGCAATGGCGCACCGCCAAACCCACCGATGCGCCGGCGCTCGCCGCGAGCATCGCGCAATGGCAGCGGGCCTTGTGGCGCTTCACGACCGTCGGCCACATCGGCAAGCGCAACGGCCCGAGCGCGTGGCAAGTCCCCGTGCTCCCGCTCGCTGCCGCGCAGGAAGTGCGCGTGAAGTTGCCCGCTCCAACGAGTGGCAACGAGGTCACGCTCTACCTCCTCGCTTCCGACGCAGGCGACGGCAACGAGAGCGACTTTGCGGTCTGGGAGAACCCGCGCCTCGTCGCGCCGGGCCGGCCGGACTTGCGCCTGCGCGACGTGCGCGACGCCGTGCTCGCCTTCCAATCGCAGCGCGAGCGCGTCTCGGCCAGCGCGGCGAAGTGCCTTGCCGCCGCTGCGGAAGCCGGCGCGTTGCCGGATAAAGCCGCCGTTGATCAACTCGCGGCGAAGCACGGTGTCGAGCCGGGGTTGCTCGTCGCGTGGCTGGATTATCTCGGCATCGGCGGCGGGCCGGTGCGCGTGGATTCGCACATGACGGTGAAGGCCGAGCGCGCGCAGAACTACGACTTCATCCAGGGCTGGACGGGCGCAGATGCCTTGAGCGTGCTGGCGAATTCGAGCGGCCAGGCCGTGCGCATCCCCGGCAACATGAAGCCGCACGGCGTCGCGATGCACCCGTCGCCGAAGCGGCGCGTGGCGGCCGGTTGGAGCAGCCCTGTCACCGCCACCGTGCGCGTCGAGGCCGTGGTGCAGCACGCGCACCCCGAGTGCGGCAACGGCGTCACGTGGTCCGTGGAACTCCGGCGCGGCAACACACGCCAGCGCCTCGCGACTGGCAACGCGCAAGGTGCGAAGGAAGTAAAAGTCGGGCCGCTGGAGAACCTCGCCGTGCAGCCGGGCGACCTGCTCTCCATCGTCATCGGCCCGCGCGACGGCAACCACTCGTGCGACATGACAGCGGTGGACTTGGACATCAAGGCCAGCGACGGCAAGCAATGGAACCTCGCGCGCGACGTCTCGCCGAACATCCTCGCCGGCAACCCGCACGCGGACCTCTTGGGCAACCCCGGCGTTTGGCATTTCTACAGCGAGGCGGACAGCGGCGGCGGCGCGGACTCGGTGATTCCCGCCGGCTCCGTGCTGGCCAAGTGGCGCGCTGCCGCCGACGCAGCGGAGAAGCGCCGCCTCGCCGACGAAGTGCAGAAGCTCTTGCAGGCAGGCCTCGCCGGCCTGGCGAAGGACGCGCCGGACGCGGTGTTGCACCGGCAACTCACCGCCCTCGGCGGCCCGCTCTTCAAGAGCCAGCTCGCGAATCCCACCAACGTTCCCGCACCGGACATCCGCAATTCGCAATTCGCAATTCGCAATGCTCCCGGCCTCGACCCCGCGCTCTTCGGCAAGCACCCGAACGGCTCCGCGCTGTCCGCAGCCAACCTTTGCGTCCGCGCGCCCTCGCTCATCGAAGTGCGACTGCCCGCGGACCTCGTCGAGGGCTGTGAGTTCGTCGCCACGGCCACCTTGCATCGCGAGACCGGCGCGGAGGGAAGCGTGCAAATGCAGGTGCTCACGACAAAGCCGACGAGCGCCTCCGGCCTCGCGGCGGGCACGGCGAAGGAGCTCGGCGGCAAGAGCACTTGGTCCGATGGCGAGCGGCCCGTCGGGTCGGACACGCCCATTCTCGTGACCGACGGCAGCGCGGCGCGCAAACGCGTCGAGGCCGCGCTCGACCAGTTCCGCCAGCTTTTCCCCGCCGCGCTGTGCTACACGAAGATTGTGCCGGTGGACGAGGTGGTGACGCTCACGCTGTATTACCGCGAGGATGACCAGCTTCGCCGCCTGTTGCTCGACGACGCGCAGGCCGCCGAGCTGGAGCGGCTTTGGGCCGAGCTGCACTTCGTCAGCCACAGTCCGCTCAAGCTCGTGGATGCCTTCGAGCAGCTCTGGCAGTTCGCCACGCAGGACGCGGACCCGAGCGCCTTCACGCCGATGCGCGAGCCCATCAAGCAGCGCGCCGCCGTCTTCCGCACGGAACTCGTCGCCGCCGAGCCGAAGCAGTTGGA
>CAMBZO010000378.1 GCA_945872195.1 Akkermansia muciniphila
TCCGATTTGCACCGAGTAAGCTCCCTGCGCCGCCGCACCGGACAGAAACCCCGCGAGCGCCCCGAAGAGTAGAATTTTCTGGATGTGACGCGGACGGAAATCCCGCCGCTGATGCCACTCACCCGCCGCGAACAAGGTCGTGGCCAGCACGCTCGCCGAGATGGCAGACCAAATTCCAGTTGCAACGATGAGCACCAACCGCGAGGCGTCCCGTCCGCCACCCGGTGCGAACTCTGCGAGCACCGACCCCGCCGCGCCACCGAGCGCTCCGGCGACTAGGTAGAGCAGCGGCTTGTTCGAGCGCAGTGCGGCCAGCGCGGGTGGCAGGCTGATGGGTTGTGCGGTGGATGACATTTCAGTTGTGAGTTGAGGTAAACAGTTTTGAACCACTGACCTGCACTAACTTGCTCTCATGGGAAAATGGATGAGTGCCAGTCTGGGGCTTCAGCCCTTGCCTTGACGGACGCACTCCTTCTTCTCCTCCATCTCGGCGTTCAACGTCTTGCGGTCGCTGACGAGCTGCTTCTCCAGTTGCACGTAGGCCTCGGCGTCACCCTTCTCAGCGGCCTTCTTGAGTTGGCCCTTCACGAGTATTTCGCGGTCGGCGATTTTGGATTTGTAGAGCGAGTCGAGGTCGGCGAGTTGGGCTTTCTGCGCGGTGGTGACTTTGGCGGATGGCGCCTGCTTGCTCAGCCGTTCCATCGCGAGTTCGTAGGAGGATTTCATAGTGTTTAGCTTTCAGCAGTCAGCCTTCAGCGGTTGGCGCGGGGGAGAATATGAACTGGCTGGGGTTGCTCTGCAATGCCCTTGCAGCTTGAAGCAATCTATTGACCGCTGGCCGCCGACTGCTGAACGCTCACCCACACCTTCCCCTCCACCAAACGCACAGGATACGCGCGCACCGGCCGGCCGGGCATGCTGATGCACGCGCCGGTCTTGATGTCGAATTCCCATCCATGCAACGGGCAGGCCACCGTGCATTTCTCTCCTTCCACCCAACCGGAGCCGAGCGGGCCGCCGCGGTGCGGGCACGCGTCGTGCAGCGCGTAGAACTCGCCGCCCACGTTGAAGACGGCGATGCGCTGGCCGGCGATCTCGATGGTCTCGCCCTTGCCCGGCGGCAGGGCGGCGGCATCGAGGGCGGGGAGGAAGTTTTCAGCCATCTTTCACCGCTCCTGCTTGTTCTTCTTCCACGGCTGGTCGGGGAATTTCTCTGGGAGCTTGTAGGCTTGAGGGGCGGGCTTGGCGAGTTCGAGGTCGGGGTCGCTGGGAACGGCGGGGGTTGTCCCCGGCGCGGTCATGTTGCCTTTCCACGAGGCGATACGGGCTTGGAGGCCGTGGTGCTCGGCGGTCACTTTGTTGCCAGACCTCATGTAGAAGAGGGAGAGGTTGGTGTGGACGAGTTGCTCGTGCGGGCGCATCTGCTCGGCCTTGTGCCCCTCAGCGATGGCGGTGGCGAAGTCGCCTTGGCGGCAATACGCCATACCGAGCGAGAGCTGCGCGTCGAAGTGCGCGGGGTCGGTGGCCAGCACGGCGCGCAGGCCGGCGATGGCGGTGTCGTAGTCGCCCTGGCTGAAGGCGAACATGGCGTCGTCGTATTGGGCTTGGAGGTCGTCGGGCATCACTGGTGCGCAGCGTAGGCGGGGAGGGTGCGGTTAGCAATCAGCGGTCAGCGAAGGAAAGTGTTCAGTGAGCAGTCCGCCGGGATGGTGGGTGGGCTTCATGGCAGGGGACATTGAACTGTTATGTGCCATAGACCGGAAGAAGCGCAGGATGGTCCGGGCGGCGTAGCAGGTTTGAAATTACGGGGGCGCAACAGCCAGCGCCCGTAGCTGGCGTCCGCGCTCCAGTCACCCGCTACTTGCGCGTCTCGGGCGTGGCGATGAGTTCCACGCGCTTGCCGGCGCGGAGGACGATGACCTTCACCGGCTGGCCGATTTTCACGGCGTCCATCGCGTAGGTGTAGTCGTAGATGTTCGCAATCTTCTGACCGGCGAATTCCACGATGATGTCGCCGCCCTTCAGCCCGGCCTTCTCGGCCGGGCTGCCGCCGCGCGTGCCGCTGAGTTTCACGCCGACCACTTCTTGCGCGTAGTCGGGGATCGTGCCGAGGTAGGCGCGGAGCTGCTCCCGGCCACCGCCACCGTCGCGCTTCTCGACCTTCGCGTAAGCCGGGCGCTCGGGGCCGGACGCGAGGTCGGAGACCAAGCCGCGCGCGAACTTCGCGACGCGTTCGAGGCCGTCGTAGTTGAGCGTGTCGGGCTTGTCGGCGGGGCGGTGATACTCCTCGTGGCTGCCGGTGAAGAAGGCGATGACGGGCACGTTCTTCGGGTAGAACGGCGTGGTGTCGGTGGGCAGATAAGGGTCGTCCTGCAAGGTGAGGTTGAAGCCCGCTGCGACGTTGCGCTTCTCGATGAGCTTCCGCCACGCGGGCGAGGAGCCGATGCCTTGGAGGTTCAGCTTGTTGTCGCGGAGCCGGCCCACCATGTCGAAGTTCACGTAGGCCACGACGTTGGAGAGCGGCACGGGGGGGCGCTCGGCGAAATGCGAGGAACCAATCAAGCCGACCTCCTCGCCGGACCACGCGGCGAAGAGGATGCCGCGACGGAAGGGGAGCGCAGGCCGCTGGCCTGCTCCGTCCGGCGGCCCGCCGGACGGAACGCGCGGACTCGATTTGGCGTTTGGAGTTCCGGTCGGCGAGCCGCCGACCGGGGCAGGCGGGCCGCCTGCGCTCCCCAGCTCCTCTGCGAGCGCCCCGGCCAGCTCCAGCAGCGCGGCGGTGCCGCTGGCGTTGTCGTCCGCGCCGGGGTGGACTTTGCCTTCCTCGTCCTTGCGCGCGAAGCCGCCGGTCTCGCCGTGGCCGAGGTGGTCGTAGTGCGCGCCGACGATGACATACTCACTCGTGCCGACGGGCGGGATGTGGGCGAGCACGTTGCGGTCGGATTTCTTCACGTGCTCGACGGCGGCGGTGAGCTTCACGCTGACGCCCTTGAGCGCGAAGGCTCCTTCGGCGTGCGGGTCTTCCTTGTCGAGCGCGGCCTGGGTCTTCTTCAAGTCCTTGCCCGCCGCCGCGAACAGCTTCGCCGCCGTGTCGCCGCTGATGCTCGCGCAGACGATGCCGCTGTGGCTCGCGCCCGTCTCGAAGGTCAGCCGCGCCAGCTCGCCGGGGTTCGGGGACGTGGGGCCGGTGACGACGAGCAGTGCCTTCGCGCCGCGATTGCGCGCGATGAGGGCCTTGTAGCGCAGG
>CAMBZO010000379.1 GCA_945872195.1 Akkermansia muciniphila
GGAGCATTGATGAGCTGCCGCAGCTTTGGAACGTGCTGCGCTTCGAGATGAGCTTGGTCGGGCCGCGCCCGCTGCCGGTGGATGAGATTCGCCGCATCAACGACCCGGCACATCGGCGTCGCCTGAGCGTGAAGCCGGGGCTGACGTGCCTGTGGCAAATCAGCGGGCGCAACGACGTGAAGAGTTTCAAGGAATGGGTGCGGCTGGACTTGGAATACATTGATAACTGGTCGCTGTGGCTGGACGTGAAAATCCTGCTGAAGACGATCCCCGTCGTTCTGACGGGTGCGGGGGCGAAGTAGGACAGGGCTTCCCGCCTGTCAGCAAACTGAGTTCGGTGCAGTATTTCGCCGAATCAAGTGGTCACTTGATTTCCACGACCATCGCCGAGATGGGGTCAATTGCGTAGCGGACGCCCGGTGGGGGCTGCGGAAGGGCTTTGAGGAAGCCCGCTTGAACCAACTCTTGCCAGCTTGCGGGCAGGCGCTTGTGCTTGTCGCGGAAGCGCGCTACGGCGTCGGTCAATTCGCCGTTGAGCGGGCTGGACTCAGAGGCACCAGCTTTGGCTTGGGGGAGGCTGGACGTCGTAGTGGAAGCGAGGGCTGGCGAATTTGGCGCCGGGCTGGCGGCCTCCGCAGGTGCGCTCGCGGTCGCTTGCGACGGAGTCTCAGTTTCAGGACTGGCGGTGCGCTTTCGTTTGCAAGCGGCGCTGGTGAGTAGCAATGCGACGGCGAGGGGCAGGGCGAGATTGTGCTTCATCGGCTCAGAACAAGGACTGGTATGTGGAGGGAGCGGTGGAAGGGTTGGGTTCGGCGGCGGCTTGCACCGGCACGCCGCCGATGCCGAGGCCGAAGACACCACTGTCCATCTTAGTCACTTTGCGATACTCGGCATGGCCGTCCACGAAGGGTAGGTTGCCGCCGGCCTCATGGATGGTGGTGTAGTTCTCCATTTGCCCAATGGAGTTGAGCGTGGGGGCGGTGTTGTAATGCCACCAGCGGAAGGTGTTGGGGCTGGCGGGGGGATTGATGCGGAAAGGGCGCATGAAGGCAATGTTGCGGCGGTCGAAGAGTTCTTGCAGGAACACGATGTCCGCAGGCTTTGGAATCGTAATCATCCGGCGGTTCATGGCGTTGGCGTTGCCGACCATGCTGGTGACGTTGGTGTTAGCGATTTCCAAGCCGACGCCGCCTTTGGTCGAAGGGCACGTCACCATTCGGGCAAGGTTGTTGGTCCCCCCGAGATAGGGAATGAGGGCGTTGAAGTAGTTGGCCGTGGCCGTGGTGGCGAAGTTGGCAACTGAGTCGGCGTCGGGCGGCGTGGTGTCGTCGGCGCTGTCGGTGTAGAGGGTGAGGGCGAGGCCGGTTTGTTTGACGTTGTTCAGGCAGGAGGTGGCTTTGCCTTTGGCTTTCGCCTTGGACAACGCTGGCAACAACATCCCCGCCAAGATCGCGATGATGGCGATGACGACGAGGAGTTCGATGAGGGTGAAGGCGGACCGGCTTGCACGCGGGGCGCCGGGGGACATTGCTTTCATAGCATCCATTCGTGGATGTGGAAGTTAGGCGCAACCCTGCTTGATGCAATTCCAAATCCTCCTTCGCCGAGGTTCAAACGCGGCGGCGGAAGATAGGAGTGGCCTTAATTCACCCGCCCCACAGCTTCCTGTCCCGCCCGCAGGTCCGCCACGCACTCGACATGCTGGGTCTGCGGGAACATGTCGTGCGGCGTCACCTTCGCCAGCGTGTAGGCACCGTCGGCGCAGAGCATTTGCAAGTCGCGCGCAAGCGTCGCCGGGTGGCACGAGACGTAAATGACCTGATGCGGTCGCGCGCGGCGGATGCGTTGCAATGCGTCCGGCGGGACGCCCGTGCGCGGCGGATCAATCACCAGCGTCGTCGGCACACCGGGATGCCGCGCCAGCAGGCCGCCGAGATAATCCTCCGCCGGACCGCTCACGAACTGCCCGTTCGTCACGCCGCGCTGCGCCATGTTGGCCTTCGCGGCCTTGATGGCGAGGCCGTCGTATTCCACGCCGACGAAGGATTCCACCAAGTCCGCCAGCTCCAGCGCGAAGAAACCCACGCCGCAATACGCATCAATCAAGTGCCGCGTCCCCGCGTCTTGCAGCCGCTCGCGCACGGTCTCGACGAGCTTGGGCAGCAGGAAAAAATTGTTCTGGAAAAAGGAATCGCGCGGCACGACCCAGCCCTCGGGCGTCACGCGCAGCGTCACCTTCAAGCCTCCGCGCGGCGGCGGGTTCGCGCGCACCTTCTGCAAGTCCTCGTTGAGCACCGACTCCGCCAGCAGGCACTCCGTGATGTCCACGACGAACTCGTTGTCGATGCCGAGGAAGCCCAACTCGATGCGCCGCTGCTGCTTATTCCACTGCGTCCGCACCATGATCCGGTTGCGGTAGCCGTAGGGTTCCGGGCACGGCACCACCGGGTCAATCACCACGCCGCTGAGGCCGCCGATGCGCTGGAAGAGATCGCTGATTTGCTTGTGCTTCAAGCGGAGCTGCGCCGCGTAGCCGATGTGCTGATACTGGCAGCCGCCGCATTGGCCGAAGTAACGGCACGGCGGCGCCACGCGCTCCGGCGACGCCTGCACCACGCGCACGAGCCGGGCTCGCGCGAACTTTTTCTTCACCTCCGTCACCTCCACCTCAACCACCTCGCCGGGAATGACGAACGGGACGAACACCACGAGTTCATCCACGCGCCCGACTCCCTCGCCGCCGAAGGCGAGGTCGTGAATCGTCACCGTGACGCGCTGGCCTATCGAAAGACCGGTGGTTTCAACTGTCATGCGGTGAGCTTCGCGCGGATGCACTGGCGGAATCAATCTTCCCGCACGGGCTTCGAGTGAATGGCCCCCGCAGCCCGCAGCCCGCAGCCCGTCTGCCTGTTGTCCGACTTTGTTTGCCAAATCCGTTGTTCACCAACATCGTCTCACCCACATGAACACAAATGCGCCCTCTTCCCGCCGCGAGTTCCTCAAGTCCTCCGCTGCCACAACCGCCGTCGGTGTCGCCGCTGCGGAGATCGTCTTCCCCTCGATCCTCAGCGCCGCGCCGAACAGCGACAAGTTGCGCATCGGCTTCATCGGCTGCGGCGGGCGCGGGACCGGCGCGGCGGCGCAGGCGCTCAAAGCGGATAGCAACGTCGAGCTGTGGGCGGTGGGCGATGCCTTCGCCGGCCCCATCGAGAACAGCCTCAAGGCCGTCGCCGCC
>CAMBZO010000380.1 GCA_945872195.1 Akkermansia muciniphila
AGCCGCTCGGCTGGCCGTTCTCCAAAAACGAGGTCAATCCGAACGCTCCGAAAGGCGGCATCGCCGTCGCACGCGAGAGCCTGATGACCTACGACCCGGTGAACGACCGCAAGGGCGGCAACATCCTCGACATCAAAAAAATCCCCGTTGAGCCGGGCAGCAGCGGGGTTCAGATCACCGTGCAATGCGGCATGATGCTGGAGGGCTACCGGCCCCGTCGCATCGTCCGATTCTTCCCCGCCACCTGGAAGGTCATCGCCCTGCCTCGCGAAGAGGAGTTCAGCGGGCGGGACTAACGGCGGTTTCAACCCAGACTCCGAAATGGAATGGCCACGAAGGGGCGCAAAGAGCGCAGAAAAAAATCTCCATTGGGAATAGCTCCAGTCATTTCCAACTCGCCTCCTTTGTGTTCTTTGCGCCCTTTCGCGGCAAAACTTCGGGATTCGGATTGCTTCACCACACCACCATGCCTCGTTTACTCGCGCTCTGCCTCACGTCCACGTTGCTCACCTTGTCTGCCTCGGCGCAAACCCCCGACCTCACGAAGGTCACCTCCCGCGCTCAGCTCGACGCCGTGATTGCCGCCACCGGGAACGCCGCCTTGAAACAAGGGCTGCAAACCCACGCGAGCGCCATCCTCGCCGCCGCCGCGCAACGGGCGCATGCGGAGGCTGTGATCGAAACCATCAAGAGCGGTCAGGGGAAGACCGAGCGGACCAACACCACGCCAGAGAGCCTGAAGCAAATCGCTGGCGGCGAACTGTCCGTCTTCGATTCGCTGCGGTTGGTGGACCTCGCCATCCCCAACGCCGGGCCGCATGACCATCGCAAGGTCGATCCTTATGATGCCGCCTTCTTCGCGCATCTGGGCGAACTCGCCGCTCTGGAATCGCTCAACGTCATCGCCACCAAGCTCGGCGACGATGGCATCGCGCCCATCGGCAAGCTGACCAACCTCAAATCACTCCGGTTCACCAACAACGGGAAGCTCAGTGACGCCGGACTGGAGAAACTCGCGGGCCTCAAGAACCTCGAAGCCTTCTCGTTCGTCGGCACCGCGATGAAGGGCCATGCGTTCGCCAAGTTCGAGGGCTGGGCGCGCCTGACGCGATGCAGCTTCCGTGGGAGCAGCATTGATGACGAAGGCTTGCGGCTAATCTGCGAGCGCTTCCCGACTCTGGAAAGCCTCGTGCTCGCCCACGCCAAGTTCACCGATGCGGGCGCAGTGGCGCTGGCCAAAATGTCCAAGCTGAAAGGCCTCGAAGTCGGCACTCACAACGCCACGGCCGCTGCGCTGCAACACATCACCGCGCTGCCGCTGGAGTATCTGCAACTCGGCGAAGGCTTCACTGCACCTGCAGCCATCCAGACCATCAAGGGCATCAAGACCCTCAAGCGCTTGACCCTCACGGATTGCAAACTCATCTCGGACGACGAGCTGAAGACCGTCGCCGCCATGAAGCAACTGGAGAACCTCGAGTTGAGCAACATCCCGCTGCCCGAAACGCGCGTGCCCTTGCTCAAGGATTTCGCGCA
Source organism: Akkermansia muciniphila (assembly GCA_945872195.1). GTDB lineage: Bacteria > Verrucomicrobiota > Verrucomicrobiia > Limisphaerales > SXTU01 > SXTU01. The sequence continues at coordinate 1,537 of CAMBZO010000380.1, forward strand.
TCTGAAGGCCTTGCGACTGGTTCCCGCTAATCGCGTCCCGGTCAGCCCCGACACGCAGGCTGCGATGAAGAAAATATTGCCCGGGACCGCCCTGAAGTTCGATTGACCGCGTGCGTGCCAGCGAACGGCACAGCGGTCCTACTTCGCTGCGATGCAAAAGAGGTGTTTCTCGCCGCGCAGCAGGAGGCGGTTGGCCACGGGCACGGGCGAGGCGATGACGCGCTCGCCCATGTTGTTCTCGGCGAGCAACTCAAACTTCCCATTCGCACCAGCGACGAAGACGACGCCGTCTTCGCGGGCCGCGTAAAGTTTCCCATCGGCCAGGCTCGGCGAACTGTAGTAGCTCGCGCCGCTCTTGGGCAGCGCGCCGGACCAGAGCGTTTTGCCCGTGGCCGGCTCGACGCACTCGACCTCGCCACGGTCGCGGACCAGATAGATTTTGCCCGCGTGCTCGACCGGCGAGGGCACAAACGTCCCGGTGTCCTTCCGCGTCCACGCACGGTGCGACGCGGTCACGTCGCCGCTGCCTCCCAGCTTGATGCCGTGCAGGCGGGAGCCGCGTCCGAAGGGCACGACCGCGAGGTCGCCCGCGAGCACGAAGGAGGAGACGGCGACCCAGTTGCGGCTGCCCTCGGGATTAAAATCGCCGCAGGACCAGAGGAGTTTTCCATCCGCCGCGTCGTGGGCGGTGAGATGTTCCGCGCCCCAGACCAGCAGCGCCTCGCGGCCGGCGTGGCGCGTGACGATGGGGGTGGCGTAGCTGTGATCGTTCTCGGTAGGTGTCGTGTAGTTGCGGGAGATTTTCCAGCGTTGCGTGCCGGTGGCCTTGTCGAAGGCCGCCATCCACGACTCGCCGTTGTGCATGAGCGTCACCACCACATCGCGCTCGGTGAGCACGGGCGAAGTGCCGTAGTCCCAGTAGAGCGTGTCCTTGCCGAAGCGCTCGGTGAGGTTCGCCTGCCAACGGACTTTCCCCGCGAAGTCCACCGCCGCGAGTTGGCCGCTCTTGAAGTAGGTGAACACCGACTGGCCGTCCGTGACGGGCGAGGAGTTGCAGCCGGAGCCGTTGCGATGCTTGCCGGGCTTCTCCGCGCCGAGGGTGGTTTGCCAGAGAGGCTTGCCGTTCCAATCGAAGGCGAGGAGCGCGTCCTTCCCATCGACAGGCGCGGTGACGTAGATCGTTTGGTTCCAGACGATGGGCGTGGAGCAGCCCTTGCCGGGGAGCGGCGTCTTCCAGAGCCAGCCGGAGTCGGCGTCGAACTTCACCGGGTAGGTGCCCGCGTCGGTGCTGCCGTTATTGCGGGGACCGCGCCAACTGGGCCAGTTGCCGTCGGCGGCAAAGGCGGCGGCAGTGGTGACGGCGAGGGCGAGGGCAATGAGGTGCATGGCGGGAGTGGACGGCGGCGCGGCGCGAAACATTCTCGCCAAGGAGCAGGCCCCGGCCAAGCCACCTCGCCAGGGCGGAGAACAATTCGTTGCCTTCCCGATTCGATTCAACATCATCCCGCTCATGAATCAGACCGGCTCGACTGACGACTTGAACCGCCGCGCGTTTGTGCAGCGCAGCTCCTTCGCCGCCATGCTGGCCACGCTCGGTGCCGTGGAGTTGCGCGCGCAAGCGCAAGCGCCTGCGGAGAAGAAGGCCGCCTTCACCGTGAACGTCGCTGTCATCGGCCTCGGGCCATGGGG
>CAMBZO010000381.1 GCA_945872195.1 Akkermansia muciniphila
AAGGTGACGCTGCGCAACGTGCAGGTGATCGTGGCCGTGCTGTTGGGAGTGCTGGCCGTGGCCTTGGCCGCAGGGTTGGTGTGACGAGCGGTGCCTGAGCTTGTTCCGGCTCACCCGTTCACGGCCTGGAGCATCGCCACAGCGTGGAACGGCCGGGCGGTCTTCTCCGCCAGTTCCCTCGGGAGGCCGACGCGCGTGGTCACGGGCAGCAGGCCGCCCTCGCGGTAGAGCGTGATGGAGACATGCTCGTTGCGACGGATGCAGGACTTGATGGCGTCGGGGTCTTTCTCGCACTGGAGAAGCGTCTTCCACGAGTAGATGTGCTTGGGCTTGTGGAAGTCGCTGTTCGCGATGAAGGGCAGGCGCTTGAGGCCCACGGGCGCGAAGATGTCGTTGCGGTTCGCGATTTCCCACGCGTCCAGCAACGGCGCGAACTCGTCCTGATTCTCCCAGAGGTAGAGCGTGTTCTTGCCCCACTCGCTCTTGAAGACGTGCGGGTGCGAGGCGACCGCCAGCGCGCCTTGCGCGTGGAGCTGCGCGATGGTTTCGGGCAAATCCAGCGAGGACGCGATGGGCATCTGCATGTCAATGCCCAGCAAGTGAGCGGAACTTTTCTTCGTCAGGCCGTCCTTGTTGAACTCGATGCCGGAGAGCAGCAGCATCCCATACTTGCGCCACGCGCGGCGGCGCTCGCGGTCCAGCACCTCAAAGTATTCCTCAAGCTGGCTCTCGGCCAAGACGAGGTTGCTCAACTTGCTCAACTTCCCGATGACGCGGCGCGGGTCGGCGAGGTGGTCGGTGACGCAGATGCAGTCGAAGCCGCGCGGCCCGTAGAAGTCCACCAGCTCCGGCACGGTGAGGCTGCCGTCTGAGTAGTTGCTGTGGATGTGGAAATCGCAGAGCAAGGCGCGGCGCGCGGCGGTGCCGTCCACCACGGCGGGCGCGGTGGGCGTGGCTGCGGGCGGCAAGGCCTGCAACCGCGCGGGGGCGAACCGCGACCAGTCGCCCGGGTCCTCGCACTGGGCGAGGACCAGCTCTGCGATGCGCAACGCAGCGTCCGGGCGGGAGTGCTTGAGCAAGTTCGCGCGCCACTCATTCCACAGGCGCGCCTTCTTGGCGAAGGCGTCCTCGATGATGCCCGGCACATCGCGGTTGCGCTCGGCCACGGTGCCGAGGCCGAGTTGCTGGATGAGCTGGGCGTTGCCGGTTTCCTGGCCGGGGATGATTTGGTTGATGACCATCGGGCAGCGCGCGGCGATGGCTTCCTGCACGACGGCCCCGCCGGCCTTCCCGATGAGGACGTGGTGCGAGAGCATGAGCGCGGGCATCTGGTTGGTCCAGCCGAGCACTTGCACGCGCGCGCCGTGGGGGCGGAAGCGGTCTTGCAACTCCGCCTTCAACTCCGCGTCGCGGCCCGTGGTGATGGTGATGTGGACGCGCTCGTTCTCCAGCAAGGCGTCCAGCACCTTGCCGCACTTCTTCTTCCCGTGGTTGATGACGTAAAGGAGTTTAATGGGGCCATTTTCTTCGAGCGGATAGGGGGCGAGGCCGGGCGTGGCGAACTGCAGGCTGACCGGAAAACCCAGCGCGTGAATGCGGGACGCTTCCACGCCCGCCGCGCGCAGCACGGTGGCGGTGGGCTGGTTCGCGACCACGAAGGCATCGCTCGGCGCCCGGTGCCAAGCGGCGTTCACGGAAATGGAGTCCGTCACGATGGTGACGAAGCGGAAGGGCTTCTCCGAGTGGTCACGGAAGAGTTCCTTGATGACCGGCGCGTAGGCGGGATAAGTCGAGACCACGCAGTCCGGCTGAGTCACGCGCAGCACGTCCCCCAGCGCGGTGCGCAGGCGCGTGAGCCCGGTCAGGCCGCTGTCGGCAACGGAGACGTGGTCGAGCAGCGAGTAGATGCCGCGCCAGAGCGTGGGGGCGTAGCGGACGACGCCGAGGTGCGCCTGCTTTACAAACGTGTTGAGCCGGCCGTAAGTGCTCTCGAACAAGTCCAGCACTTCGACCTGTATGGTCGGCTCGACGAGTTCGAGGGCGTCGCGAAGATTGCGAGCCGCCGCATTGTGGCCTTCGCCGAAACCTGCTGTGAGGATGAGGACCTTCTTCATGGCACGTTTCTTTTTAAGGTGCCGGCGGCAAGTCACGTTCCCGTGGCGGTGCGGAAACAGTCGGGTGAAATGAGGGTGGCCGGAACCAACTCAAGGCGGATTCACCGTGCTTGCTGGGTGACTCTCCCACGAGATGGATGACTCCGCCACCAGCTTGGTGACGCGCGCCACCACATCGCGCGGGCTGAAGGGCTTGGTCATGTAGTCGTTCGCGCCGAGGCCCAGGCTCACGGCGCGGGATTGATCACTGGCGAACGCGCTGAGCATGAGGATGGGGATGTCCCGCGTGGAGGGCAGCACGCGGAGCATCTCGCACACGGCGAAGCCGTCGAGGCCGGGCAGGTTCAGGTCCAGCACGATGGCCTCGGGCAGCCAGCGCTGCGCGAGGGTCACCGCCGCTATGCCGTCGCTCGCCGTGAGCACCTCGTAGCCAGCTTCGACGAATTTATAGGTGAGCAAGTCCGTGATGTCCGGCTCGTCATCCGCGACTAAAATCCAGCGTGCCATAGGTGGCAAGTATTCGGCGGGGGGACCGTCCACTCAACGGCGGCACGGTGAAAGGACGGTGACGTTCCGGTGCCGACCCCGGGATCAATTCAGGCCACGATTGCAGCGGGTGGAAGACACCGTGAGCAGTTGGGAAGACGCCGTTGCCGCGTTGGAAGACCTCCTTGGCAAGGCTGGAAGGTAGCTGGGGAGAAAGCATGCCGTGGCCCGCCAGCCCGACGTGACCCTGGCTCAGTTGCAGAGGGTGGTGACCGGCATGCCCGGCTTGGAGCAGGGCCTGAAAAAAAAGAAGTCCGCCCTGAGCAAGCAACGTTCAGCCCTGAAAACCGCCTTCGAGAAAGCGGACCGGATCAGCAAGCGCTGGTTCGACGCGTGGTCCGGCAACTTCCCCGCCGGCTCCGCCGAACTGGCCGCCTTGTCGCAGATCGACACCGGGCCGCACACGCCCGCGCCCAGCCCGCTGGTGATTAACACCGTGACACCCTCAGCAGGCAGTCATTTCGCCGAAGCGTATGCCAGTGGCGGCGGCAATCACGCCACGACGCTCCATCTGCAATGGAAAGTCGCCGGCGTAGATGCGGAG
>CAMBZO010000382.1 GCA_945872195.1 Akkermansia muciniphila
GCCGGCGGAGCCAGCGAGGCCGCCGAAGACCACGATGCCCAGGAGGAACAGGGCGACGATGTTCATCAGCGGGTTGTTGAGCTTGGTGCAGCCGAGCGCGAGCGCGAGCAATGGGGCGCACAGCGCGAGGCCGGCGAAGGTGAGCTTCCACGGGCGGCGGTATTGGTCCCGCGCGCGCTCGACGAGGGCGGGGAAGAGCGCCTCCGACGCGAGCCAGAACGCGATGAAGATGAGGAGTCCGCCAACGATGAGGAGAAAGATTTTGAGGATGTCGGCCATTATCATAGGTTAAATGTGCTGAGGTGACGTTAGGCGCAGCCTGTCGTTACGAACTTAATCGGGCTGCGCTGCGCAAGATAGGACACAGGTGGTGCGAGGGAAGTTTCAAGTTTGCACCCAAACGCGAAAAACGCGCAGCGGGCTTCTGCCCACTGCGCGTTTAGAATTTCACTCAGCCCCGACAAGTCGGCCGACGGTTTGCTTTACAGCGTCCAGCCCGGGCGATAGTCGCGCTTCACGAGCTTGGCCACGTCCATGTTCTTCGCCTTCATGTTCGGGCCGTCCCAGTCGAGCTTCTTGCCCGTGCCCACGCGCACGGCGACGCAGCCCAGCAGGATGATTTCCGTGAGGTAGGCCGAGATGGCGAAGTTCGAGTAAGGAGTCGCTCCGCCTTTGCAGGCGTCCACCCATTCCTTGTAGTGGCCGCCGACGCACTTGGTGAAGTTCTCGGGGATCTCCTTCACCGCGCCGTGATCCTTCTGGTGCTTCATCTCCTTCTCGTCATTGAGCCGCATGTAGAACGTGGAGCCGTAATCATCCGCTGAGTAGAGCCGGCCCTTCGTGCCGACGACGAGGCAGCCGCTGGTGGGCAGGGCCGCAGCCTTCGCGTTGCCGTTCTTGTCCTTTTGGCCGGCGGACAGCGCGATGACGTCGCTCACAATGTCGTCGTGCGGCCGCATGGCCTTCACGTCCGCGTCGTTGGGCTTGCCGTCATACCACCAGAACTTCAGCGGGGGCAGGCCATCGCGTTCCGGGAACTCGAAGCGGATGCGCGACGCCTTCGCGTAAGTCTCGGCATGGTTGTCGGAAACCGCCTCGGCCTCGATGGCCGTGGGGTAGCCAAGCTTCAGCGCGCGGAAAGGCATGTTGACCGTGTGGCAAGCCATGTCGCCGAGCGCGCCGGTGCCGAAGTCCTTCCAGCCGCGCCATGCGAAGGGATGATAGCCCTTGTTGTAAGGCCGCATCGGCGCGGGTCCGAGCCACAAGTCCCAGTCCACATTGTCCGGCACGGGCAACTCGCCCACAGGCCGGTCGAGGCCCTGCGGCCAGATGGGGCGGTTGCTCCAGACGTGGAGTTCGGTGGGCTTGCCGATGATGCCGGCTTGAATCACTTCGACCGCGCGGCGCAGACCATCAGCGGAGCTGCCCTGGTTGCCCATCTGCGTGACGACCTTTTTCTCCGCCGCGAGCAAGCGCAGGTGCCGTGCCTCGGCGACCGAGTGCGTGAGCGGCTTTTGCACGTAGGCGTGCTTGCCCATCTTCATCGCGAGGCTCGCGGCCGGCGCGTGGATGTGGTCGGGCGTGGAGACGATGACGGCGTCGAAGCTCTTGCCCATCTCCGCGTAAAGCTTGCGGTAGTCGCGATAGCCTTTCGCACCGGGATACTTCGCGAGCCGCGCGTCGAGGGTTTTGCTGTCCACGTCGCAGAGCGCGACGATGTTGGCGCCGCCCTTGGCGCACTCATCGGTGTCAGTGGCACCCTTGCCGCCCGCGCCAACGACGGCGATGTCCACCTTGTTGTTGAGGTTTTGCCCGCGCAGCAACGGCGGCGCGCTGGCGGCGGCAATGGCCGAGGCAATTAGCGAGCGATTGACGAAGTCACGGCGCGTGACGGGAGCAGCGGAGGATGACAGTGGGAGGAAATATGTTTTGGACATGGGGTAATGGCTACCCAGCCGCCGCCGGGGCGACAAGCAGTTTTTCCAACCGCCTTGTGAAAAAGGGTGAATTCGCCGTGGACGCCACCGCCCCGCTCGCTTACACCAGCGCCATGCCCGCCAACTCTCAGCCGCTCTCCCGCCGCCGCGCGCTCCAGTTCGCCGGCATCGGCATCAGCGCCCCGTTCGTGCTGCGCGCCGCTGAGTCTTCGCCCAAGCATCCGCACGGCGTCGTCAGCGGCGAACCGACCGCTGAGAAGATCGGCGCGCAAGTCCTCGCGTCCGGCGGGAACGCCGTGGACGCGCTGGTCGCCGCCGCGCTGGCCGGGGCTGTCGCCGCACCGCACCAGACCGGCATCGGCGGCTACGGTGCGTCCATCATCATCGCCAGCGCGGACGGGAAAAAGGTCATCTGCATTGACGCCAACTCCGCCGCACCTGCCGCCGCACACGCAGCCATGTTCAAGCCCGACGCCAAGGGCGTCGTTGCCGGCCACGTCAACGAAGCCGGCTGGCTCGCCGCCGGCGTGCCGGGAATTCTCGCCGGCCTCCAACTCGCGCTCGACCGTCACGGCACGCGCTCCTTCCGTGACTCCGTCGCGCCCGCCATCGCGATTGCCCGCGACGGCTTCAAGCTCCCCATCGGGCTGGCCACGACGATTCGCAGCTTCTCGACGCTCGCAAAAACCCACGAGGGCGGACGCAAACTGTTCTTCAAGGACGGCGAGCCACTCGCCGCCGGCGACACTTACCGCAACCCCGAAGTTGCCGCGTTGCTCGAAACGCTCGCGCAACGCAACTCCGTGGACTCCTTCTATCGCGGAGACCTCGCGCAACGCATCGCCGAGTCGTTTCAGAAATACGGCGGCATCGTCACCGCCAAGGACATGGCCGCGTATCAGGCGCGCGAGGTCGAGGCGCTGCGCTTCGAGTGGAACGGCTGCGACGTGCGCACCGCGCCGCTGACCAGCGGCGGACTGACGACGTTGCAGGCGTTCGCCGCGCTGCGTGCGCTCGGATGGGACAACCAACCCGCCGGACTCACACGCACCCACGCGCGCATCGAGGCGCTGCGCATCGCGTGGGCTGACCGCCTCGCGCTCCTCGGCGACCCACAGCACGCGCAGGTGCCCGTGGCGAAACTGCTCTCCGCTGATTACGCGAAGGAGACGGCGGAGCGAGTCCGCCGCGCGGTGAAGGAGGGCAAGGTGCTCGCGCACGCTGCCGAGTCGCGCCCGCACACCGGCACCATTCACCTCAGCGT
>CAMBZO010000383.1 GCA_945872195.1 Akkermansia muciniphila
CGCTCGCCGCCGCCGAACCCGAACGCCAGCTCGCCTTCAAGGAGGCGAAGAAACAGCAGGTCCGCCACTCCATACTCGGCCCGCGCGACACCCTCCTCTTCTACACCTTCGCCGAAAAAAGCGCCGTCCTCGTCCTCCGCATCGGCAACACCGCCGCCGCCCTGCCCGTCACCGGCACCGTCCACCTCTTCGCCCCCGGCACCACGGCGGAGAATCTCGGGAAATGGGTGAACAACCAGCACTCCGACGGCCTCTTCCCCGATGTGCCCCAACCGACCCTCTCCTCCAAACTCCCGGACGGCACCTGCACCGTCACCGCCCGCGAACTCACCGGCCGGGAAAAGAAGCCGAACGGCGAGGACACCTTCGGCGATTGGAAGGTGAAGATCGCGGTCAAGGCACACCGCGAGGCCGGGAAATTCCACCTCCCCGCCTTCGGGGACGAGGCGAACGTCTTCGTGGTGAGAATCGAAACCCGCTGAGCCGCCGCCCGGAAATCCCCGCTCCCCATCCTGTCATCCCTACGGAAAGCCCCGGCATCGTCTCCGCCCCGCTCGCATACAGCGCCGATGACTACAAGCTTGGCGCGGACTCCCAGCCGAAGGTCTATCTGGAAATTGACACCTACACCGACGTCCCAGCGACCTCGGCGGGGAAGGAGGGGCGCACCGTGTGGAGTTCGTCCTTCTCCACCACGTTGAACAGCGCCCATTTCGTGACGGAACTCCGCACAATCCGCGCGTAATCCTATGGAAACTCCGTGGACTGGGCTGAACGTCGTTGCCTGGCGCGGGGGGCTCTGTTTCCCTGTGGCCATCAATATAGCCATCATCGGCGGTGGGCCGGCGGGCTTGCGCGCGGCCGAAGTGGCGGCGGCGGGTGGGGCGTCCGTGACCTTGTTTGAAGCCAAGCCGTCGGTGGGGCGCAAGTTCCTCGTCGCCGGGCGTGGGGGGCTGAATCTGACTCACTCTGAGCCTCGCGACCGCTTCGCCACGCGCTACACCGGGCCGGAATTGCCGCCCTTGGCTTGGCCGGCGCTGCTAGCGGAATTCGATGCCGCAGCCCTGCGGCAGTGGGCGGCGGGGCTGGGGGTGGAGACTTTTGCGGCCACGAGTGGGCGGGTCTATCCGCGCGAGCTCAAGGCGGCTCCGCTCTTGCGGCGCTGGGTGCAGCGGCTGCGGGCCGCCGGGGTGAAGTTCGCGTTGCGCCATCGCTGGACGGGCCTGCGGGCAGGCGCGCGGTGGCAGCTCGACTTTCAAAGCGGGGACGTGGTCCGCAGCTTCGAGGCGGACGCGGTGATTCTCGCGCTGGGCGGCGGGTCCTGGCCGACGACGGGGTCGGACGGCGGCTGGGTTTCGGTGCTGGAAAAGCTGGGGGTGGCGGTGAGCCCGCTGCGGCCGGCCAATGGTGGCTGGGAGCTGGCCTGGCCTGCCGCCGTGCGGGCGCAGGCGGAGGGCCAACCGCTGAAGAATGTGACCGTTCGCGCGGCGGGGGTGACGGCGGTGGGGGAGCTGCTCGTGACCGGCTACGGGCTGGAGGGGGGCGCGATTTACCAACTCGGCCCGGTGCTCCGCGGCATGGCGGAGCCGGAGGTCGTGATTGATTTCAAACCCGCGCACACGGTCGCGCAACTCGTGCGCAAGCTGGGCCACTGTGAGCGGAACTTCCTGACGGCAGCACGGTCCCGCTGGCGGTTGAGCGCCGCGGCGGTAGCGATCCTGGAGCATCGGCCCGGGGGCGTGCCGTTTGCCTCGGCTGAGGCGCTGGCGACGACGGTGAAGGGCTGTGCGTTGCGGCTGGTCGGGCCGCGCCCGCTGGCGGAGGCGATTTCATCGGCCGGGGGCGTGCGGTGGAGCGAGCTGGATGCCGCGCTGATGGTGCGCCGACTGCCGGGCGTGTTTGTCGCCGGGGAGATGGTGGATTGGGAGGCCCCGACGGGCGGCTACCTGATGCAGGGCTGTTTCGCGACCGGCACCCGGGCGGCGCGCGGGGCGTTGGAGCGAGGTGGGGCTACGGTGGTTTGATCCCGGAAGCCGGAACGAGCCGGGCCTTCGCCCGGTGGACGCACACGGAAAGTGCTTTCCCCGCCCGCCTACCCCTCTCAGGTGCCGCAGAAGGTGCGACACACTGGCGTTCCCGGGGGCGGAGGATTCAACAGTCCCTCCGGTTGGTCGGTTTCCTCGTAGGGCCTGGCCAGCGCGGAGAGAAGTCGTTCCAGCGGTGCGAGTTCGTTTCCGGTGGCTGCGGCGAGGGCAGCTTCCACTGCGTGATTGCGCGGAACCACTGCGGGGTTGTGGTCGTTCATGAGTTGAGCGACTTCAGTCCAAAGTTGAGGCTGCCGAGCGAGGCGTGCGGTCCAGCGTTGGTGCCAAACGGTGAACTGGGCGTCGGCCGAAGCTGCCGGTTCCGAGGTGGATCGGGAGCTCAGATTTCGGAAAGTGTGGGTGTAGTCGGCGCGCGTCTCGTGCATCCAGCGGAGCAGGTCTTCGGCGAGGGCGGCGTCTTCTGGTTCGGCGGTGAAGAGCCCGAGTTTGGCGCGCAGAGCGGCGAGCCAGTGGCGCTGGAAGCGCCCGCAAAAGGAATCGAGTGCTGCGTTGGCTTGTGCCAGGGCGGCGTCCGGATCCGGGTGCAGGATGGGCAGCAGTGCCTCGGCAAGGCGTGCCAGATTCCACTCCGCAATTCCAGGTTGCTGCCCAAAGGCGTAGCGGCCGTTGTGGTCGATGGAGCTGAACACGGCGGCGGGATCGTAGGCGTCGACAAAGGCGCAGGGGCCGTAGTCAATGGTTTCGCCGGAGAGGGCCATGTTGTCGGTGTTCATCACGCCATGCACGAAGCCGACGCGCATCCAGTGGGCGATGAGCGAGGCCTGACGTTCGATCACTTCCTCCAGCAGTCCGAGAATCGGATTCTCCGACTCCACGCGGTCGGGGAAATGGCGGCGGACCGTGTAGTCAGCCAAGACGCGCAAACTGTCGGTGTCACCGAGCGCAGCGAAATATACGAAGGTGCCAACGCGGATGTGGCTGGCAGCGACGCGGGTGAGGACCGCGCCGGGGAGCGGTGCCTCGCGAAAGACCGGTTCGCCAGTGCTGGCTACGGCGAGACTCCGCGTGGTCGGAATGCCGAGGGCGTGCATGGCCTCGCTGAGCAGGTATTCGCGCAGCATGGGGCCGAGGGCGGCCCGACCATCGCCGCGGCG
>CAMBZO010000384.1 GCA_945872195.1 Akkermansia muciniphila
GCCGTGGGCGTGCCGAGGTAGTCGCGGCCTTGGTAGCCGCACGGGCCGCCTTGATGGTGGAGCTGCCATTCGTCCGCGAACCCGACGGCGTCGTAGGCGGCGACGGCTTGGCGGAAGATGTCTTTCACCGGCGTGCCGACTTGGCTGGCGAGGTGCAGCTCGGTGTCCACGGCACAGACGGCGTCGTGGCGGCGGCGGAGTTCTTTCGAGATGGGGCCAAAGTGAACCATGCGCGTGAGCGCGACGATGAGGCCGTGCTGCCGCGCGCAGAGGATGACCTCGGCGAACTTGCGGAGCTTCTTCGTCGTCGGGCGCGGGTGGCGGTAGTTCTGGATGCGGTCGTCGGTGGCGACGAGGACGACGACGGGCGTGAGGTTGCGCGCCCAAGCGCGCTCGGAGAGGAGGCCGGCGATTTGGAACTCCGTCTGGCCCGGCTGGAGGCTTTGGCAGGTCTCGTTCATGGCCGCTTCCGCTGCCTTGCCGAGCGCGCGGTAGCGTTTCACCTCGGTCTCACTGAGCGAGTAGTGCAGCGGAGCGAAGAGGTCGGGGCGCGCGGTGGTGCCCCAATCGCCGCAGTCGGAGAGCGTCCGCTTCGGGTCAGCGACGGACTTGAGCGCCTTGAGCGCGCTGTCGGTGTCGTGCCACTCGCAGAGCAGGGGCTTCGCGCCGAGGCCCTTCACGACCTCGTCCTGCAGGCAGCGCATCTCGATGCGATTGGCGAAGAGGTAGAAGCCCTTCGCAGTGACGATGAACTGGCCGAAGCTGAGGTTGCTGTTGAGCGGGATGTGGGCCTCGCCGCCGCAAGCGAGCCACGAGAAGTTCGGTTGCAGGCCGAGCAGCGCGGCGTCGGCTTTGTGTTCCCGCAAGAGCGCGCGGACCTGGGCGAGTTTGAGTTTGAGTTCGGGGTTCATGGGAAAGGGATTGCCACTGGTTTCCGGCTGCCGATAAAGTCCGCGCATCCTAAGCGCCGGTGCGCTCAACTCAACTTTTTTAGATGACCGACTGGAACTTCCAAAGCCGCGCGCACGCCTGCCACGCGTGCGCCAAGCCCTTCGCCAACCGCCAAGCCTATCACACGTTGCTCGCCTTCGAGCGGCACGAGCTGGCGCGGCAGGACGTGTGCGAGGCGTGCTGGACGGCGCAGTTCAGCGAGGGCGCGAGCGACCGCAAGGGCTTCATCTCGCACTGGGTCGGTGAGTATCAGGCCCCGCCCGCCGCCGCGCCGGACGCCATCCAGAAGGAGACCGCCGAGACGCTCCTGCGCAAGCTGATGGAGAAGAACGACCCGCAGTATCGCGCCGCCGCCTACATCCTGGCCGTGATGCTGGAGCGGAAAAAGATCCTCAAGGTGAAGGCGCAGTTGCGCGAGAACGGCGTGCGCATCTTCATCTATGAGCAGCCGAAGACCGGCGACGTGTTCACGATTCCCGACCCGGAGCTGCAGCTCACCCAGCTCGAAGAGGTCCAGCGCCAAGTCGCGTCGCTCATGGAAGGCAGCTTGGAAACGCCCGCCGAACCCGAACCCGCAGCCTACATCGCGCCGCCGGACCAACCGCCCATCGCCGCGCTGGCGGGCGTGAGCGGGGAACAAGGGAAATGACGCTCCGGCCTAATCAGCGATGCGCGCCCCTGCGCCCAGCCGCGCACCCCGTTCCCCATTCCCCATTCCCCATTCCCCATTTCCTGCGTGTCTAGCCTCGACGAACTTCAAGCCCGCCTCGGCCACCCGTTCCGCGACCCCGCGCTGCTGCGGATGGCCCTGACGCACCCCTCCATCGCGCACGAGTCAGGGACAAGCCAGAACCACAACCAACGGCTCGAATATCTCGGCGACGCCGTGCTCCAGCTCGCGCTCTCCCGCGAGCTCTACGACCGCTACCCGCAGCACGACGAAGGCCCGCTCACAAAAATCCGCGCCCAGCTCGTGAACCAGGTGTCCCTCGCCGAACAGGGCCGTGCGCTGGACCTCGGAAAATTCCTTATCCTCAGCCGCGGTGAGGAGATTAACGGAGGCCGCGAGCGCCCCTCAATCATCGCGGATGCCTACGAGGCCATCCTCGGTGCGCTGTTCCTCGACGGTGGCTACGAGGTGGCGCGCACGTTCATCCTTCACTCCTTCCGGGACGAGTTCACCAACATTGAGAACGCCGCCACAGCGGACAACCCCAAGGGCTGTCTCCAGGAAATTCTCCAGGCCATCTCTTCCGAGGCCCCGCTGTATCAAGTCCTCGCCGTCACCGGACCGGACCACGACCGCAGCTTTGAGTGCGCCGTGCTCCACAAGGGCACGGAGATCGGGCGCGGCACGGGCAAGAGCAAGAAGCTGGCGGAAAGCCATGCCGCCGCCACCGCATTGGATCAGTTGCGGGCGAGCAGCGCCAAACGCCCCTGATTTCCGGCGCGCCCGGCTGGCTGCGCATCCCCGCCAAGTAGGGCAGCGCGTCCCGTCTGTCTCTCCAAAGATGCGCTGACCTACATTGGAAGAGCCTTCGCCGCGATGTCGTGGCGGAAGTGCGCGGCCTCGAAGTGGATTTTCTCCACAGCGGCGTAGGCGGCGTTGCGGGCGATGGCGAGGTCTTTGGCCCACGCGGTGACCCCGAGGACGCGGCCGCCGTTGGTCACGGTCTGGCCGTCCTTCAAAGCCGTGCCGGCGTGGAAGACTTTGGTGTTTGGGAGCGCGTTCGCAGCGGCGATGCCGGTGATGACTTTGCCTTTCGGATAACTGCCGGGGTAGCCGCCGCTGGCCATGACGACGCACACGCTGGCGTTGCTGCTCCACTGGAGTTCGTGGTCCGCGAGCCGGCCTTCGCAGCTCGCGAGGAGGAGTTCGACCAAGTCGTTTTCCAAGCGCGTGAGATAAACCTGCGTCTCGGGGTCGCCGAAGCGGGCGTTGAACTCCAGCACCTTCGGGCCGCTCTTCGTGAGCATCACGCCAGGGTAGAGCAGGCCGCGGAAATCAATGCCGTCCGCCGCGCAGCCGCGCAGCCATGGCTGGAGGATGGCATCGCCGACGGTGCGCAGCTCGGCGTCCGTGAGGAACGGCGCGGGCGAGTAGGCGCCCATGCCGCCGGTGTTGAGGCCGGCGTCGCCGTTGAGCGCACGTTTGTGGTCCTGCGAGGTGGGGAAGAGTTTCGCGACCTTGCCATCGCAGAGCGCGTGCAGGGAAATCTCCATGCCGTCGAGCAGTTCCTGAATGAC
>CAMBZO010000385.1 GCA_945872195.1 Akkermansia muciniphila
GCGCTGGCGTTCAAGCAACTCGACATCAAGCCCGTGAAGCTCCCGCCGTCTGCGCACAACCCCGCGCTCCAGCCGTGGGTGCTCACGAATCACCTCCGCGCCGCCGAGGAGCAAATCACCACCGCGCGCCAAGCCGCGGTGGCAGCGAAGAAGAAACTCGTCGAGGTCGAGCGCGCGAGTGGAGCGCGGACGCCCACGTCCGCAGCCGCGAAACCGGACGTGGGCGTTCAGGCTCCAGCCACTTCACCCGCGCCCGCACCGACGCAAGCGCCCACTGGCAAACCGCTCTTCACCGACAATTTCTCCGTGCCCAACGATTCGCTCTGGGAACTCCGCGATGGCGAGTGGGCTTACGTGGACGGCGTCTTGCGCCAGTCACAGGTGAAGCCCTCCCGCAGCGCCGCCAGCAGCCGCGCGGACCACCCGGCGGACTTTCAAGCCACCGTGAAGTTCCGCCCCACCGGCGGCGGCGTTTATAAGTCCGTCGGCTTCACCTTCGACACGACCGACGCCCGTGAGACGCTGGTCTATCTCAGCGCGCACGCGCCCGGATCGAAGCTGCAAATCGCCTACGGCAAGGCCAACCAATACACCTACCCGCCCAGCGGCACCCAGCTCCGCGCGGTGAAGCTCGGCGAGGTTTACGAGCTGACGCTGCGTGTGCGCGGCTCACTGCTGAACGTCGCGCTCAACGGCGAGCACGCGCTGGCCTTCGAGCTGCCGAGCCGCACCCCCGGCAAGTTTCAGCTCATCACCTACGACGCCACCGCCGACTTCCTCGCCTTCGAGCTGAACGTGCTGCCCGCCGCCGTGCAGCTCGTAAAATCCAGCGCCCCCGCCCCTGCGCCGAGCGCCAAGGCCCCCGCCGCCCCCGCCATTGTCTCTTCACCCGACCAAGCCCGCGCTGCGCTCAAGGCCGCTGAACTCACGCTCGCCGCCGCCGAGCTACGTCCCGCGATGGTTCGCGCCGCGTGGGAAGCTGACTTCAGCCGGAGTCATTCACCCGCACCGACCAGCCTCACGAACACACTCGCCGTCGCCGCCAGCGCCGAGGCGAAGTTCAAGCTCGCCCAAGCCGAAGCCAACTTGGCGAAGGCGGAGTTGGAAACCATTTCGCCCGCGAGCGAGCCGAAGAAGAAGAAGGAGCCGGACACGGAGAAGAAGTTGAAGGCCGCCCAAGCCGCCTTGGCCACCGCGCAGAAGACCCTCGCCACGCCCGGCACTAACTACACCTCGCTTCGCGCCACGCTCAAACCCTTCGAGGGACCGGACGAGTCCGAAGCTCACCGCCAGCTTCCGTATCCGACCACGAGCACAGGCCGCCGCCTCGCCTTCGCCAACTGGCTCGCCGACCGCCAAAACCCGCTCACCGCCCGCGTGCTCGTGAACCACGTTTGGACCCGCCACTTCGGCCAGCCGTTGGTCGCGAACGTCACGGACTTCGGTCGCCGCGCCGCGAAGCCGCTGCACGCCGACCTCCTCGACTGGCTCGCCGTGGACTTCATGGAGCACGGCTGGAGTCTGAAGCATTTGCACCGGAGGATGGTGTTGTCGGAGGCGTATGGGATGAGGAGTTCGAGTGGAGTTGAAGGGTTGAAGAGTGGAAGAGTTGAAGAGGCTCGTGCGGCGAACACCGTCGCCCCTGCCTACTCTTCAACGCTTCTCCCCCTCCATCTCTCCCACTCCCTCGACCCTGAGAACAAATTCTACTGGCGCATGAACCCGCAGCGGATGGACGCCAACGTCCTCCGCGACAGCCTGCTCCACCTCGCCGGCACGCTGGACCTCCAGCTCGGCGGCCCGACGATTGACCCGAAGCGCGAGGACACGCTCCGCCGCAGCTTTTACTTCACGCAGTCGCCGGAGGACTTGAACAAGTTCTTGGAGATGTTCGACAACGCGAACACGAAGGAGTGCTACCGCCGCGACGAGAGCATCCTGCCCCAGCAGGCGCTCGCGCTAGCGAACAGCCGGCTCGCGTCCACCGCCGCCGCGAAGGTCGCCGAGCGCCTCGTGCAGGCCGCCGCGAGTGCCTCCGACGACGCCTTCATCCGCACCACCTTCACCACCCTCCTCGCCACCGCCCCCACGCCTGCTGAGCACGCCCTCTGCGCCGAGAGCCTCGCCCAATTCCTCACCGCCGCGAAGGAGCGCAAGTCCGCCCAGCCCGAAGCCAAAGCCCGCGCCGCCCTGGTCCACGCGCTCTTGAATCACAACGACTTCATCACGATTCGGTAGAACTACCGCAGAATCCCCGTTGACGGGGTAACGTCGAAGCGAGACTTTCCGGGCATGAAGACCAAAGCGAATAAGCCAGCCGCCACCGAGCAAGCGTGGCCAACTTTGGGCACCAAGGTCGCACGAGAAACTCGTCGCAAGATGAGCAACCTTACCGACGAGCAGCGGGACGAGTATTTCCGGCAGGGAATGGTTTTGGCTTATGGAGGCGAACTCAAAGAAGCTGGCGCTGGACACAAACGTGGTGCTTGACCTCGCGTCGGGCAGCGACGCAGTCCACGACTTCCGCGAAACCTTTCAGCGGCGTGGTTATGCGCTGTTCCTGCCGCCGACGGTGATTGAGGAGTTGGCTTACCAGCGTTTGGAGGAAGCGGTGGCCAAGGCTGCTTTGGCCGCACGGGCACTGGCCAGCCTCCGCATTTGGAAGCTAGTCCCGCTGCCCCCAAGTTCACTCGGCAGGGCAATCGCTCGACAGTTCGCGCGCAGGCTCATTGAAAAGCGGCTCCTGGCCTCCGAGGAGGTCCATGACGGCATGATTCTGGCGGAAACTTCAGCCGCAGGGATTCCGGTGCTCGTCTCTGCAGACAACCACCTGCTGGGCATTGACGAACTGGCTCTCCACCTCGCTTGCAACGAAGCGGACCTCGACCGTGTCGTGGTAATGCACCCGCGCAATATGCTGAGGGCATTGCGATGACCATCGCCATGAAGGCCTTTCCCACCCGCCGATCCTTCCTCACCCGCTCCGGCCTCGGCTTTGGCGGCCTCGCGCTGGGCACGATGTTGGCGCGCGATGGCTTCGGACTGGAGAGCAGTTGGCGGCCGCCCACGGGCTTGCCGCACTTCCCGGCGCGGGCGAAGTCGGTCATCTGGATTTTCCTGCGCGGCGGCTTGAGCCACATGGAGAGCTTCGACCCCAAGCCCGCGCTCACCCA
>CAMBZO010000386.1 GCA_945872195.1 Akkermansia muciniphila
ACAAGTCCGTCGGCTGCCGCGAGTGCCGCAACACCGGCTTCCACGGGCGCAACGCCATCTTCGAGTGGATGGACACCAACGTGGAAATCCGGCAGTTGATTCTGCAAAACACCTCCGCCGACAAGCTCCGCGACGCCGCTCTCCGCAACGGGATGCGCACGCTGGCCGAGGACGGCTGGCGGCTCGTCCGCCAAGGCGCGACGACCGTCGAGGAAGTCCTGAGCGTGACGACCGCGAAGGAAGTTTCCCGCACCAGCGTGGATGAGAAGGACGGCGGCGGGGAGACGGCGGCGGAACTGGCTGTGGCGCGTTAATCCATGACGACCTTCCAATATCGCGCGCTGCATGCGAACGGCTCCGTCGCCGAGGGCGTCCTCGAAGCCGGTGGGCGGCAGGAGGCGTTCAAGCAGATGGAATCGCGCGGCTTGCGGCCCATCAGCTTGTCCGAGCGCACCGGCGGCGGCACCAAGACCATCACCGCTCCGTCCAAGCCCGCCGCGAAGGAAACCAAGCCCGCGTCCAAATCCCCGGCCAAAGACGCATCTCCGAAGGACGCGAAAGCCGCCGCCAACGTCCCCGCGCCCCCCACCCTCAGCTTCGGCGCCCCGAAGATTTCCGCGCGGATGCTGGAGAACTTCACCCGCCTCCTCTCCAGCCTGCTGGCGGCCGGCGTGCCATTGAGCCGCGCGCTGGTCATTCTCCAGCGCGAGGCATCCAGCCCCGTGGCACAGGCGAAGTGGAAGGAAGTTCACGACCTCGTCGTGGACGGCATGACGCTCGCCGACGCGATGGCGAAGTCGCCGGACGTTTTCCCGCGCGTGTATGTCGCGATGGTCGAGGCCGGTGAGACCGGCGGCTTCCTCGATGTCGTGCTCGCGCAAATCGCCGACTTCCAGGCGAGCGAGAAGGAGATGAAGGGCAAGGTGATGACCGCGATGTTGTATCCGGCCATCCTGCTCGTGCTCGCGTTGGGCGTGCTGGTCTTCCTGCTCGTGTTCTTCATCCCGCGCTTCCAGCTCGTGTTCGCGGGCTTCGGCGCGAAGCTCCCGTTGCTCACCCAAATCATCATCGGCGCGAGCGACGTGCTGCGCAGCTACGGCGTGCTGGTGCTGCTCGGCCTGTTCCTCGGCGGCTACATGGCGCGCACCTGGGTCACGTCGCCCGCCGGACGCCGCGCTTGGGAAGGCTTCATCCTCCGTGTGCCGACCATCGGCAGCCTCGTCGCGCAGTTCGCCATGTCGCGCTTCTGCCGGATGCTGGGGACGCTGCTGGGCGCGGGCGTGCCGCTCATCGCCTGCCTGAACGTCGCGCGCCGCTCCATCGGCAACCAGATACTCGTGGATGCCGTGGCGCACTCGATTGACCGCGTGAAGGAGGGCAAGGCGCTCGGCCCGAGCCTCGGCGACTGCCGCGTGCTCTTCAACGGCTCGACCTTGGAAATGATTTCCGTCGCCGAGGAGAGCGGGAAGCTGGACGGCGAGCTCATCCGCATCGCCAACGTGACGGAAGGCGACCTCGACCGGCAGTTGAAGACGGCGGTGGCGATGGCCGAACCGCTGATGCTCTTCTTCATCGCTGCCTTCATCGGCACCATTTTTATCGGCATGGTCATCCCGATTTTCACCCTCCAAGAACACATCAAGTAACCACTCTCAAACAACATGAACATCCGCACTAACAAGCCTCTCAACTCGCAACTCGCAACTCGCAACTCGCCCCGTGGCTTCACCCTCATCGAGCTCCTCCTCGTGCTGGTCATCCTCGGCATCCTCGCGGCCATCGTCGTTCCGAAGTTCGCCGGGCGCACCGATGACGCGCGCAACGCCGCCGCGAAGACGCAGATTGCGGGCTTCAGCACCTCGCTGGACGCCTACGAAGTGGACACCGGCAGTTATCCCAAGGGCAGCGAAGGTCTCTTCGACCTCGTGCAGGCTCCGAGCGATGTGCAAGGCTGGAAAGGCCCTTACATGAAGGAAGTCCCCGTGGACCCGTGGGGCAAGCCCTACGTCTATGTCAGCCCCGGCCGCAACAACCCGAGCAGCTACGACATCTACAGCCTGGGCACCGACGGCCGCGAAGGCACCGAGGACGACATCACCAACTGGTCGAAGGCCAAGTAAGGAACCGGCGATGAAGTTGAGTCCAACAACCACAACCCGCACGCGCTTGGAGCGCGGACGCCTATGTCCGCAATCCCTGCTGCGGACGTGGACGTTCGCGCTCCAGGCCCTCGGCCCCATTCCCAGTTTCCGCCGCGCCTTCACCCTCATCGAGCTCATCCTCGTGATGGCGCTCATCACCATCGTCGTGAGCGTATCCCTGCCGTCGCTGAAAGGCTTCTTCAAGGGCCGCGACCTTGACTCCGAGGCGCGCCGCTTCCTCTCGCTCACGCACTACGCCTCCAGCCGCGCCGTGGCCGAGGGCGTGCCGATGGAGCTTTACGTGGACACGCAGCAGAAGCTCTACGGCCTTCGCGCGCAGGCCGGCTTTCTGGAGAGCGACAGCCGGGCCGTGCAATACAAGCTGCCCGAGGAACTCAGCTTCGAAGTCACCGCCGCCCCGGCCAAGAAAATCTCCGGCCAAGATAACTTCGATGACCCCGAGGCCGAGTTCGCCAACGCCGACGACGAATCCACCGGCACCAGACCCATCAAAATCCTCCGCTTCACCTCCGACGGCTTCATCGGCGACAAGAGCCCCGCCGCCGTCATCCTCCGCCAACGCGCGGCGGACGACCTCACCGAGGGCTCCGCCCTCGCCATCGCCCAGAGCGCCACGCGCTTGAACTATGAGATTCGCACCCTCCAGCAACAGCGTTAAGCGCACCCGCGCCGCGTTCACGCTGGCCGAGGTGCTGGCGGCGCTGCTCTTCATGGCCATCGTCATTCCGGTGGCGCTGGAAGGTCTGCGCATTGCCAGCCTCGCCGGACAAGTCGGCGAGCGGAAAGCCGTGGCTGCCCGCGTGGCCGACCGCGTCCTGAGCGAACTCGCCGTGGCCGGTTCCCTGCCCAGCGGCGACAACGGCTCGGTGACCGAAGGCCCGCACGAATACCAGTGGACCATCGAGTCCGCCGCGTGGGTCGAGGACAGCGCGTTGCAGGAGACCACGGTGCGCGTCGTGTATTTTGTGCAAGGCCGCGAATACGAAGTGACGGTCAGCACGCT
>CAMBZO010000387.1 GCA_945872195.1 Akkermansia muciniphila
CGGGCGCCGCTGCCTGCAGCTTCTTCACGAAGTCAAACCGCCAGCGTTCCTTCCCCGTCTGCGCGTCGAGGCACACCAGCAGGTCGCGCATGCCGGCGACGAACAGACTCTCGCCATCACAAGCCGGCGTGGCGCGAATCCAGTCGCCGTTCGACTTGGCGAAGAACGGCACGGTCATCGCGCCTTCCCACTGCGCGCGCCAGAGTTCCTTCCCGGTCTTGCGATCGAAGGCGGTGACGACCTCGAATTTCTTGTCCTTCGATTCGGTGGTGAACACGCGATCGCCCGAGACGATGGGGCCGGAGTAACTTGGTCCCAGTTCGACGCGCCAAGTGCGCTGGAGATGATTCGTGCCGAGCTTCTCCGGCCAGACGGGGCCGGTGAATCGGCCATCGCGATTCGGCCCGCGCCACTGGGACCAGCCTGAGTTGAGAGCCGTCTCAGCACGGGTGGTCGCAGCGCTGGCTAGGAGCAACGCGAAGATAATGAGAAATCGGGTGTGCATAAAATTTCTGATCGTTGTGTTGCGGTGTTCGAGCGTGGGTCGCGATGATTGGAGCAATCGGAAACAAGCATTCATGAAGGAGAAGGCGGCCGGGCTTGGACGGAACTGAGGCCGCCATCCACCGCGAGCACCTGCCCAGTGACCCATGATTGTTGCGGATCGAGAAACCAGCGGATAGCGCTCGCGACTTCTTCCGGTTCACCGATGCGACCCAGTGGGTGGAGCGCGGCCGAGGCTTTCATCGACGCCTCATGGCGGGTGAGCGACTCAGTGAGGGGTGTCCGAATGAGACCGGGCGCGACGCAATTCACTCGAATCTTGTAGCGGGCGTAAGTCGCAGCGGCGGATTGCGCGAGGCCCACCACCCCGGCTTTGGCGGCAGCGATGGCTTCGTGGTTGATCATGCCGCGCTGGGCCACGGCGGAGGCCAGCAAGACAATAGACCCACCGCCGGTTCGCATCATCCGGCTCGCCGCCGCTCGGAGAACGTAGAACGAGGAATTAAGATTGGCCGCGAGCACGTTGGACCATTCTTCATCCGTGGTGCTGTGGGCTGGTTTAAGCAAAAGCGAGCCGACGCAGTTCACCACGCCATCCAGCCGTCCGTGCTGCTCAAAGGCCTTGGTGACGCAGGCTTCAACCGAGGCCGAATCGGTGGCTTCGACTGGACCGGCGTCAGCCTTCAACTCTGTGGCCAGCGCGTTGAGCCGTTCGCTACTGCGTGCTGCGAGGCTCAAACCGTAACCCAGCGTTCCGAGTTGGCGGGCGAGTGCCGAGCCAATTCCGCCGGTCGCTCCAAGGATGAGCACGTTGGGCGTATGAGCGGCTTGGTTCATTAGCGATTCACCGTGGGCAGCGGCTTGACCGGAGCGGAACCTGGTCCCGACGAGTCCGGTGGGTTGTTGAACCCGGGCGGCGTTTCATTGCTCTGCGCGGCCAATTGTTTGGCCATGTCTGCCGCCTGCTGCACGCCGAGGAAAACGATTGCCGTGATGACCAGGCCGAAACAAAAAATGGGAATGATGTAGGTGGCCATGTCAGTTCCTTTTCTTGTTGATGGTGGCACCGGATAGGAGGACGAGCCGCACGCCGACCCAGAGAATGAGAATGCTCGGCACCCAAAGTCCCACGAAGGCGCCGGCCTCGTGGCTCAGGAGAAACCACAGTCCGACACTCACTAGGAGACTCGCGAAGGCCGCGATGAGAAAGGGATAGTCAATTTTTTGAAACATGGTGGGAGGCGTTGATTGATTTGAGTCTGTGGTGGTGGATTTTTATTGGTGAGAAAGGGCGGGGAGCCAGAGACTCCCCGCCCCGACAATTGCCGTTACTTCGGCAGCACCACAGTGTCGATGACGTGGATGACCCCGTTGCTGGCGGCCACGTCGGTCATGACGACCTTGGCATTGTTCACGGTGACGGCGCCGCCGGCGACCTTCAGATTGAGCGACTGGCCGTTCACGGTCTTGGCCTTCATCGTCTTGACGTCTGCGGCCATGACTTTTCCAGCCACGACGTGGTAGGTGAGGATGGCGACGAGCTTCGCTTTGTTCTCAGGCTTGAGCAGGTCTTCCACCGTGCCCTTGGGGAGCTTGGCGAAGGCTTCGTCCGTCGGCGCGAAGACGGTGAACGGCCCCGGCCCTTGGAGGGTCTCGACGAGTCCGGCGGCTTTCAGGGCGGCGACTAGGGTGTTGAAGCTGCCGTTGCCGGAGGCGACAGCGACGATGTCTTTGCCGGCGGGCTTGGTCTCAGCGCGCGCGATTCCGAAAAAGCCGGACGTGGCGAGGAGTGCGGTGAGGGTGAGGATGCGGATGGTTTTCATGGTTGGTATCAGATGCTTAGTTTCTTGTTTTGAGGTGAACCCGGACCACCACCGCAAAGTGAGTCCGCTTCGCGAACCGGCATTCGATGAGCCGGCGCTGGGCGACGTTTGCGTTTGTATTCCGATGTTCACGTTTTGTTTTCATGTTCAGATTACTGCCAAGCAGCATTGAACCTGTGAAGAAATTGTCTAATGTTTGTCCATTTGTCAATAGCCTGTCTCAAATTAATTTTGAGGGCCGCCATGTCTGGCTTTCTGGGGCATAAAGCCCCATTTTTCAGCTTAATATTGGTGCTTTTATCTACTTTCTGAAAGTTGTCACTTGCAAAATGTCGCCGCCTTGTCACATTTGTGTCTAGTTTTATGGCTGAAGCCCACCAAGGAATCAAAGTAGTCGCCCAGCGCACAGGCTTGAGCGCTCATCTCATTCGAATCTGGGAGAAACGCTACGGCGCCGTGGAGCCGGAGCGCACCGAGACGAATCGCCGCCTTTACTCCGATGAGCAAATCGAGCGACTGAGCCTGCTCCGCGACATCACGCAGAATGGACACAGCATCGGCCACGTCGCGAAGCTGCCGACCGAGAAACTCCGCGAACTGTCAAAGCATTCGCACGCCACCAACGGCCGCGCCCCTCGCGCGCTGACCGCAGCCTCGGCTGCCCCGACCTTCCTCGACGAATGCGGCGCGGCGGTGCAGTCACTCGACGCCCGCGCGCTCGAGGAGACACTCAAACGCGCCGCGACGGAGCTGGGTGCGCAGGGTCTGTTGCAACGCGTGGTGGCTCCGCTGGTGCAAACCCTCGGTGATTTATGGCGCGAGGGCACCATCACCG
>CAMBZO010000388.1 GCA_945872195.1 Akkermansia muciniphila
GGCTGCTTGCCCGTGTAATGCACGCGGAAGACGCTGCCAATGGTCCCGCGTCCGCCGATGGCCACGAAGAGGTCGCCGTCCGGGCCGACCACGGCGTCCACGGGCGCGAAGCCGGTGTCGCCCGCCGTCTCCATGAAGATTTCCATCTGCGTGTCGAACGTGCTGCCGCGCCGCGTGAGCGGGAAGAAATAGAGCCGCCCGTAGGTCCAGCAGAGGGCGAAAAGGCCGTTGCGGTAGCGCGCGGGGAACGCACGGTGGCGATAGACGAAGACGCCGGTGGGCGAGCCGCGCCCGACTTCCCAGAGGCGCTCGGTGTTGTCGGGCCATGCGGGCGGGCGGTTCCAGGCGTGGCCCCAGCCTTTGAGCACCCAGCCGTGATGCGCACCGGTGGCGATGTCGAAGATGCGCGTGCCGGAATACCACGGCAGATGGTGGTCGCGTTCGCCGTCGGCATCGTAGGTGAAGACTTGGCCGAGCGGGTGGAAGTCGAGGTCGTAGGGATTGCGGAAACCGTGCGCGAGGACTTCGCTGGTCTTGCCGTCGGGCGAGATGCGGACGAGCGCGCCGGCGTTGACCTGCTTGATGGGCGAGCCGGGGAGCTTCGCGTGCTCGCTCGAGATGCCAGCGTCGTTGCCGCAGATGAGGTAGAACCAGCCGTCCGGTCCTTTCACGATGCCGTTGGCCGAATGATCGCCGTCGCGCTCGGTGCGCAGCCAGAACTCCGGTTCGCCGTCGGCCACGCCGTCGCCGTCGGTGTCCCGCCAGCGGCGGATGCCGCCGTCGCCATTCAGCATGAGGTCGGGGCCATCGAAATACATTCCGTGCGCGCCGGACTTGCTGGCCTTCACGAAGAGCGTGGCCTGGTCAGCCTTCCCGTCGCCGTCGGTGTCGTGGAGGATTTTCACGTAGTCCTTGCCGGCGACGGCGATGCGGCCCTTCGCATCCGTGGTCATCGAGAAGATGTCGTGCGCAAGGTCGTCGCCCGCGTAGAGCGAGACTTCGAAGCCGTCCGGCACTCGGAAGCCGTGGCTCACGGCGGCGGAACATGGAAGTGCCCAGGCGACGAACAACAGCAGGAAAGCAACTCGGTGGTGCATGGTAAACGGACTGGCCGCATAGCGTAGGCGTTCAGCGGTGGGGCGACAACTGCATCGTGCGCCGCCAAAATATCATTCCCGTCCGGACTTCGTTCTGCTTCGCTTTCTGCCCAGACTATGAACGCCACCACACGCCGGAGTTTCCTCCAAACCACCGCCGCCACGTTGCTCGCCGCCCCTGCCGCCCGCGCCATCGAACCGCTGGGCCGCACGGGCAAGGCGCGGCTCCAGCTCGCCCTGGCCGCCTACTCCTTCCGCGAGTTCTTCACCGGCGATGTGCAGCGTCCCGCCGGAAAGAAGGGCGCCGCCGCGCCCGCCGGCAGGACAATGGACATGTTCAAGTTCGTGGACTACTGCGCCGAGCACGGCTGCGACGGCGCGGAGCTGACGGGCTATTTCTTCCCGCGCGAGCTGTCCGCCGACTACCTCGTGCAGGTGCGCCGCCACGCGTTCATCAAGGGCGTGGCCGTGAGCGGCACGGCGATTGGCAACAATTTCTCCCATCCCAAAGGCCCGAAGCGCGACGAGGAAATCGCGCAGACGAAGCTGTGGATTGACCGCGCCGCCGTGCTGGGCGCGCCGCACATCCGCGTCTTCGCCGGGCAAACGAAGGAGCTTGAGCGCGAGGCAGCGGACAAGCTGGTCGTCGCCGCGCTGGAGGAGTGCAGCGACTACGCCGGACAGAAGGGGATCTTCCTCGGCATCGAGAACCACGACGCCATCGGCAGCGCGGAGCACCTGCTCAAGCTCATCAAACAGGTGAACAGCCGCTGGCTCGCCGTGAACCTCGACTCGGGCAACTTCCGCACCGCCGACCCTTACAAGGACTTCGCCGAGATCGCGCCCTACGCGGTCAACGTGCAGCTCAAGACGGAGATCAACCCCGTGGGCGCGGACACCAAAGGCCCGCAGCCAGCGGACCTCCCGAGGCTCGTGAAGATTCTCCGCGAGGCGCACTATCAGGGATTCGTCGCGCTGGAGTTCGAGGGCAAGGAAGACCCCTTCAAGGCCATCCCGCCGGTCCTCAAGCGGTTGAAGGAACTCTTCGCCTCGTAGTCGCAACCTTCAGGTTGCGAACACGCCGTTTCGCCGACGCGCAAACCCGGCGGTCTCGCCGCTGCGCTCTGCCAGCGCACTCCATACTTGAGTCGCCCCGGTGGCTTCGGCACGCTCGCGGCCCTAACACACCGCATGGCCACTGACCCCGCCCCTTCCGCCCTCGACCGCGCGCGCCGCAAGGCCTACTGGCGGCTCCTCCCGCTCCTCTTCATCTGCTACGTCATCGCATTCGTGGACCGCGCCAACGTCTCCATCGCGAAGCTCACGATGACGAAGGACCTGCCCGGCTTCGACAACGCCGTCATCGGCCTCGGCGCGGGGATGTTTTTCCTCGGCTACTTTCTGCTCGAGATTCCCGGCTCGCTCATCGTCGAGCGCTGGAGCGCGCGCAAATGGATCTGCCGTATCATGGTCACGTGGGGGTTCATGGCGGCGCTCACCGCGCTGGTGAAGACGCCGGAGCAATTCTACGGCGTGCGCTTCCTGCTCGGCCTCGCGGAAGCCGGCTTCTTCCCCGGCGTGGTCGTGTATCTGACGCACTGGTTTCCTGGCCGCGACCGGGCGAAGGCGCTCGCGTGCTTCTTTGTCGCCACGCCCGTCGCCCAGATCATCACCCCCAACCTCTCCTTCGCCTTGCTCAAGATCGGCACGGACGAGGTGGTGAACGGCGTCGCCGTCCATCACCCCGAAGTCTGGGGGCTGGAAGGCTGGCAGTGGATTTACATCGTGTGGGGTCTGCCCGCGGTGCTGCTCGGCGTGGCGGTGTTGTTCCTGCTGCCGGACCATCCGCGCCACGCCAAGTGGCTGACTCCCGAGGACCGCGAAGCCCTGGAGAACGAGCTGGCGGCGGAAAAAGCGAAGGGTGCGGCGGGCGGCCACATGACCGTGCTGCAGGCGTTGCGGCATCCGAAAGTGCTGCTGCTCGCGCTGGCTTACTTCTGCACCGTCACCGGCAGCTACGGCGTCGTGTTCTTTCTGCCCAGCATCCTCAAGGATTGGTATG
>CAMBZO010000389.1 GCA_945872195.1 Akkermansia muciniphila
ACCACGCGCGCCGGCAAGGCCGAGTCTGCGGGCATCGTGCCCAATCCGCTCCAATACGCGCTCGACCTCGCGCGACGCGGCTTCGTTACCCTCGCCCCGGATTACCCGAGCTTCGGTGATTCCAAATACGATTTCGACCCACGCCATGGCTACGCCAGCGGCACGATGAAGGCAGTTTTGGACAATGTCCGCGCGGTGGACTTTCTGGAGTCGCTGCCCGAGGTGGACGCGTCGAGGATCGGCGTCATCGGCCACTCGCTCGGCGGGCACAACGCGATGTTCACCGCCGTCTTCGAGCCGCGCCTGCGCGTCATCGTGTCGAGCTGCGGCTTCACCACCTTCCGCAAGGACGACCTGCCAAGCTGGACGGGCAAGGTCTATATGCCGCGCATCGCGAGCCAGTTCGCCAACGACGCCGCGCAGGTGCCCTTCGACTTCCCGGAACTAGTCGCCGCCTTCGCCCCGCGCCCGTTCCTCGCCGTCGCAGCGGAACAGGACAGTGACTTCGACGTGTCCGGCGTGCGCGACGTGCTGGCCGTCGCGCGCAAGGTATATGGCCTTCACGGCAAGACGGCGAACATCGCTGGCTACTATCCGAAAGCTCCGCACTCCTTCCCCGAGGACGCGCGCAAAGTTGCATATGAGTTTCTCGACCAGCACCTGCGCGGTGTGAAGTAGGGCAAGGGCGTTGAGGCTAATGTCAGGCGGGTTGCGCGCCCCACTCCACATGTCTAGCATCCGCGCCCGTGGCCACGCCGCATACACTTCTCAGCAAGCACCACGTCTCCGCCGTCATCGTCGCCGCTGGCTCCGGCACGCGCATGGGGCCGGGCGTGGACAAGCTTTTCCTCGAAGTCGCCGGTCGCCCCATCGTGGCGCACACGTGGGCGCGCTTCGACGCGGCGGCGTGCATTGACGACCTCGTGTTGGTCGTGCGCGACGGGATGCAGGAGGAGTTCCGCAAGCTCGCGGTTGAGTGCGGTTTCAAGAAACCATTCCGACTGACCGTCGGTGGCAAGGAGCGGCAGGACTCGGTCTGGAACGGCTTGCAAGCGTTGGTGGCGGACTGCGAGATCGTCGCCATCCAAGACGGTGCGCGGCCTTGCACGAGCTTGGCCGTCATCGAGGCAACCATCGCAGCGGCCCGCGAGACGGGCGCGGCCGTGGCCGCGCAGCGCGTGACCGACACCATCAAGGAATCCGACGGTGGGACGCTCGTGGCCAGGCACATTGACCGCTCAATGCTGTGGGCGGTGCAAACGCCGCAGACGTTCCGCG
Source organism: Akkermansia muciniphila (assembly GCA_945872195.1). Taxonomy (GTDB): domain Bacteria; phylum Verrucomicrobiota; class Verrucomicrobiia; order Limisphaerales; family SXTU01; genus SXTU01. The sequence continues at coordinate 1,279 of CAMBZO010000389.1, forward strand.
TGGCGGTGATTCGCCGCGCGCTGGCGGCGGTGCGCGAGCGTGGCGTGCTCGTGACGGATGACACGGCGGCGTGCGAGTGGATCGGCCAGCCGGTGGCGCTGGTGGAGAGCCGGGAGCCGAACCCGAAGGCGACTTCGCCGGCGGACCTGCCGTATTTGGAGCTGCTCCTGAAAAGGTTGAACGGCTGACGCGGGCGGTTAGTCCACTCAACGGCCTGCGGTGAAGCCCTCACTTGCCAAGCAATTCGGTGGCTCCTAACGTCGGCCAACAGAATTATGAAACGCCGCCTCTTTCTCGGACTGCTCGTGGCCGTGCTTGGCCTGAACCTCCTCTTTGGCACGCGGCTTTACCTCTCGCACGCCGAGACCGCTGCCAAAGAAAATCCCTACGAGAACATTGAGCTGTTCACCCGCGTGCTGGAGACCATCCGGCAGAACTACGTGGACGGCGGGAAGATTTCCTACCAGCAGCTCATCCAGGCTGCGCTCAAGGGCATGGTCAGCTCGCTCGATCCGCACAGCGAATTCATGGAGGCCCGTAAGTATGACGACATGAGGAAGGACACCGAGGGCGCGTTCGGCGGCGTGGGCATCGTCCTGAACGTGCGGACGAACGGCGTCAACAAGGGTGGCACGCTCACCGTCTCCGAGACGATGGATGGCACGCCCGCCAGCAAAGGCGGCATCAAGCCCGGGGATCGCATCGTCAAGATCAACGGACAGACCACGGAGAAGTTCACCATTGATGACGCCGTCCGCCGCCTGCGCGGCAAGAAGGGCACGGAGGTCACCGTCACCATCTCACGGCCCGCGACTGAGCAGGAGTTGGAGATTAAACTCATGCGCGACACGATCAGCGTGCCCAGCGTGCGGGACTTCGTCGGCACCACCGAGTTCAAGCTCGACGAGAACAAGATCGGCTACGTGCGGCTGCGGCAGTTCGGCGAGAAGACCGCCGACGAGCTGGAAGGCGCGCTGGTGAAGATGGAGAAGGCCGGCGTGAAAGGCCTCATCATGGACTTGCGCGACAACCCCGGCGGCTTGCTGGATCAGGCGGTGAAGGTGTCGGAGAAATTCCTCCCGCGCGGCCAACTCGTCGTCTCCACCGAGGCGCGGCAGATCGCGGACATCCAAAAATTCACCGCGTCGGGCCGCAATCCGCGTCCGCTGTTGCCGATGGTGATCCTCATGAACGGCGGCAGCGCGAGCGCGTCGGAGATCGTCGCCGGCTGCTTGCAGGACTTGAAGCGCGCCGTGGTGCTGGGTGAGCAGAGTTTCGGCAAAGGCTCCGTGCAGAGCATTCTCCCGCTCTCCGATGGCTCGGCGCTGCGGCTCACGACGGCGAAGTATTACACACCGAGCCACAAGGTCATTCACGAGAAGGGCATCACGCCGGACGTGACGGTGTCGATGTCCGCAGAGGAGGAACGCTATTACGCCATCAAGCGCTCCGGCGCGCCGCTTGACGCGCTCGACGCGAAGGAGCGCGAGTTGGTCACGAAGGCGCAAGACCTCCAGTTCGTTCGCGCCACCGACATGCTCAAAGGCATCCTGCTCTACGACAAACAGGGCAAACCCGCAGGCAAAGTTGCGGCGCAGGCTGCCGAGCCAGCCAAGAAGTAGGCGCGGTGCTCCTCGCCCTCGAATCTTCCTGCGACGAAACTAGCGTCGCCGTCGTCCACGACGGTCGCGTGGTGACGAACGTCGTCGCCTCGCAGATCAAGCTCCACGCGGAATACGGCGGAGTCGTCCCAGAACTCGCGACGCGCGAGCACCTGCGGAATCTTCCGCCCGTCACGCAGTCCGCGCTCGAGGGTGCGGATATCCAACCGAAGCAACTCGACGCCATCGCCGCCACGATTGGCCCCGGCCTGCC
>CAMBZO010000390.1 GCA_945872195.1 Akkermansia muciniphila
CACAAATTACGCGCGCTTTCAGGTCTGCGGCAAGCTTCTACGGCACAACCTTGTTCAGGAAGGATTGCGAGCGGGAGGGGGAGGTTCCCGGTGTCGGGCTAGCTGACTTCCTTCAGCGGCTCCCAGCCGTCCACGAGGTATTGCGGGCGACCGGAGAGGTCGGGGACGGTGACTTGATTGGCGTTGATCCCGACGCGGTCGTAGAGGGTGGCGAAGATCTCACCGAAGTGGACGGGGCGGTCGTTGGCCTCGCCGCCCATGCGGTCGGTGCTGCCGATGACTTGACCGGTGCGCATGCCGCCGCCGGCGAGCACGGCGCAGGAGACGGCGGGCCAGTGGTCACGCCCGCCGCCAGCGTTGATCTTCGGCGTGCGGCCAAACTCGCCCCAGAGAATGACGGTCACGTCCTTATCGAGGCCGCGTTGATACAGGTCTTCGATGAGGGCGCTGAAACCCTGGTCGAGGAGGGGGCAGTCTTGGCGGAGCGCGTCGAAGATGCGGCCGTGATGGTCCCAGCGGCTGAAGGCGAGGGTGACGCAGCGCGCGCCGGCTTCCACGAGGCGGCGGGCGACGAGCATTTGCTCCATGAGCTTGGGGCCGCCGTCGTCGCGGTTCTTCGCGTCACCCCGGCCGTAACGGGCGCGGACTTTCGGGTCTTCTTTATCGAGGTCGAGGGCTTCGAGGACTTTGCTCGAAGTGAGCATCCCGAAGGCTTGTTGCGTGAAGCTGTCGAGGCCGTCCATGAGGCCGCTGCCGTCCACGTCGCGGCGGAAGTTGTCGAAGCTGGTGAGGAGGCGTTTGCGGTCGTCGAGGCGGTCGAGGGTGAGGCCGTCGAGGACCATGTCGTCCTTGCCCGCGCCGGAGGGTTTGAAGGGCGCGTGGCCGATGCCGAGGAAGCCGGGCTGGCCGGCGTCGGCCCAGCGCATCTCACCCATCTTGGGCGCGAGGCCGAAGAAGGGCGGGACGGATTTGTCCACGGGGCCTTGGAGCTTGGAGAGGACGGAGCCGAGGGAGGGCCAGCCGCCGGGCGGCTGGGTGGCCCCGCGCGCGAGGCGGCCGGTCTGGCACTGGAAGGCGTTATGGTCGTCCACCGCGCCGACGACGGAGCGGATGAGGACGAGCTTGTCCATGATGGCGGCGGTGCGCGGGAGCAACTCGCCAATCTGGATGCCGGGGACGTTGGTGTTGATGGGCCGCAGCTCACCGCGAATCTCGCGCGGGGCGTCCATCTTCAGGTCGAACATGTCCTGATGCGGCGGGCCGCCGGGCAGGAAGATGTTGATGATGGCCTTGTGGGATTTGCGAATGCCCGCTTGCGCCTCGCCGCGCAACAAGTCCGGCAGGGTCAGGCCACCAAAGCCGAGCGCGCCGATGCGGAGGAAGTCGCGGCGCGATTGGCCGTCGCAGAAGGCGCGGGTTGATTTACCGGGCAAGGTCAACATAGGCGTAAAGTATCTCCATCTGCGACGGGTGCCAGCAGAGATTGTTTCAGGGAAATCTTTGCACTTTCCCTTTCGCAGACAGTGCGGAGACTCGCGCGCATGAAGCTACCTGTTGTTCTACTCGGTCGCCTGCGGTTCCTCGCCCTCATCGCCGCTGGTTCGCTGGGGCTGTTGCCAGCGTGTGCTGCCGAGAAGGCCGCTGACCCGGCACGCTTCGAGAAGGCCATTGCCGCTTACGAGGCCGAGGACAAGACCAACGCGCCACCGAAGGACGCGACGCTGTTTTATGGGGCGTCGAACATCCGTTTGTGGAAGTCGCTGCCGCAGCGCTTCGGCAAGCAGAAGGTTATCAACCGCGGCTTCGGCGGCTCGCAGTTGAGTGACTGCGTCCACTTCGCGGACCGCGTGGTCATCCCCTACGCGCCGAAGACGATTTACCTGAACGCGGGCGGCAACGACCTGCACGCGGGCAAGTCGCCGGCGCAAGTGCTCGCGGACTTCAAGGCGTTCGTGACGAAGGTCCGCGCGGCGCTGCCCAAGACCCAGATCAACTACCTGTGCATCCCGACCTCGCCAGCGCGCTGGAGTGAGGTGGAGCAGGCGAGGCAGGCGAACCAGCTCATCGCCGACTACGCGAAGGCGGACGGCCAGCTTGGTTTCATCAACTATTTCCCGCAGTTGCTCGGCGACGACGGACAGCCCCGCGCGGAGTTGTTCGTGGCGGACAAGTTGCACTTCAGCGAGGCGGCCTACGACATCGTCACGTCCTGCATCAAGTGGCAGGGGGCGATGGACGGCTTCGCGAAGCAGAACGCGACGAACCCGCCGGTGAAGGGCGGCATCGTCTTCGTGGGCAGCTCGAGTATCGTGCGCTGGAAGTCGCTCGCGCAGGATTTCCCGGAGCACAAGGTCGTGAACCGGGGCTTTGGCGGGTCCGGGATGTTCGACTCGGTGAACTATTTCGACCGCGCCGTGCTGCCGCATCAGCCGCGCCTCATCGTGCTCTACGCGGGCGGCAACGACATTAATGCGGGCAAGACGCCGGAGCGTGTGGAGGCGGATTTCAAGGCCTTCGTCGCGCTCGTGAAGCAGAAGCTGCCGGGGACACGCGTGGCCTGCATTTCCATCGCGGGCAACCCGGCGCGGTGGAAGCAGGTGGACACGGTGCGCGAGGCCAACCGCCGCATCGAGGCCATCACGAAGGCCGACCCGCAGCTCGCCTTCATCAACGTCTTCCCGCACATGCTGGGCCCGGACGGGACGCCCAAGCCCGACATTTTCGTGGAGGACAAGCTGCACATGAACGAGCAGGGCTACGCGATTTGGAAGGAAGTGGTCGGGCCGTTCCTGAAGTAGCTGTTGTTTCGCCGCGAGAGGGCGCAGAGAGATCAAGCGGGAGGAGACTGCCCGCGGATAAAACGGATGACGCGGATGGGAAGCTTCCTCAATCCGCGTCATCCGTGTTATCCGCGGGTAACATTTTCCGGTCTCTCCCTCGGACCGTTGAGCAGGCGACCTATCCACGTGTAGCGCACGCACGTGTGGTAGCTGGCGAGCAGCACGACGATGTTCACCGCCATGATGAAGGCGAACTTGAGCCAGCCGTTCACCGGCCATTGCGCGACGAGGACTTGCAGCCACAGAACGAGCGGCAGGTGCAGGAGGTAGCACCAGTAGGAGGCGTCTGCGAGGTAGCGAATCCACGG
>CAMBZO010000391.1 GCA_945872195.1 Akkermansia muciniphila
AAGGTCGCCACCGCGACGGAGGAACAGTTGGTTCGCTCCTTCGCCGGCCAGAAGGCACCGCTCGAAGCCCGCATCCGCGAGCTGGAGCAGTTGATCCAGACGCGCCGCACAGAGGTCGGCGCGTTCGCGCAGCGCAAGACGCAGGCCGAGGGCGAGATCGCCGACTCACGCCACCAGATCGAGCGGCTCCAGCACGAGCGCGAGCAGGTCGGCCAGCGCGTCACGGAGCTTGGCACGCAGAAGACCGCGCAGGAAGGTGACATCGAGCTGCGCGAAGAAGGCCTGCGCCAGCGCCGCAAGCAACTCGGCGAGCTTCAGGGCCGCCGTGGCTCGATCGACATCGAGCTGACGCAGAAAACGATGCAGGTGCAGAACCTCCGCCAGCGCATCCAAGAGAAGTATCAGCTCATCCTCGACGACGTCCGCAGCGAGTGCATCACCATTACCTTCGCCGACGAGGGCGCGCCGAAGGTCGAGACCATCTCGCCCGACGAAATGGCGAACCGAGGCATGGCCACGGATTGGGACAAAGTCGCCGAGCAGGTCACGACGCTCCAGACGAAGCTCGACGACCTAGGGGCCGTGAACCACGCCTCCATCGAGGAATACGAGGAGGCCGAGACCCGCCATGCGTTCCTCAGCCAGCAGCACGGCGACCTCGTCTCCGCGAAGGCGCAGCTCCTCGAGATCATCAACAAGATCAACGACCAGACCAAGGTCATGTTCGCCGAGACCTTCACCAAGATCCGCGACAACTTCCGCGTGCTGTTCACGGAAATCTTCGGCGGCGGCAAGGCGGACCTCGTGCTCGTGGACGAGAACGACCTGCTGGAGTCCGGCGTCGAGATCGTCGCCAAGCCCCCGGGCAAGCAGCTTCAGAGCATCTCCCTCCTCTCCGGCGGTGAGCAGACCATGACGGCGGTTGCGCTGCTCTTCTCCATCTACCAGGTGAAGCCCTCGCCCTTCTGCGTGCTCGACGAGTTGGACGCGCCGCTGGACGAGTCGAACATCAACCGCTTCATCCGGGTGTTGCAGCGCTTCCTCGTGCATTCGCAGTTTGTCATCATCACCCACAACAAGCGCACCATCGGCATCGCCGACGTGCTCTACGGCGTGACGATGCAGGAGCACGGCGTGAGCAAGATCGTGAGCGTGAAGTTCCACAAGCAGGACGAACCCGCCTCCGAACGCTCTTCCGCAACGCCGCTCGTGCCGCTCGCCGCCGCCGCGCCGGATGTGGAAGTGGAGGAAGACGCGCCGCACAAGCGAGAGGAGACGCTAGAGATCGTTATGGCCAAGTAGGGGGTTTCGGCGGCGAGCGCCCGCACTCTCCCTCGGAGTGAGAGGGGGCCAAGCCATCGGTCCCCTCAGTGCTTTCACCTGTCCGCTACCTTCGCTTGCTGCTTCACTCTGCGCATGGCTTCGCTGAACGAACTGCTCGGGTCCGACTCCGGCCGCACTTACCAACTCCGCTCTCAGGCCCCCGGCCCCATCGGCACACTCCCGCTCGACGCGGACATGCTCCTGCACCAGCCCAGCGGCAATCTCTTCGGCTGGACGCAGAACGCGGGCATGGGCTGGAACCCCGCCGAGCTGGGCCGCAAGCAGTTCCTCATCCTCAGCACCGAGGGCGGACGTCGCGCGCCGGATGGCTCGCCCATCGCGCTGGGGTATCACACGGGGCATTGGGAAATCGGCCTGCTGGTCGAGGCGGCGGCGAGGGAGTTCAAGCGGCTGAAAGGCATCCCCTTCGCCGGTTGCGTCTCCGACCCGTGCGACGGGCGCACGCAGGGGACGGCGGGGATGTTCGACTCGCTGCCGTATCGCAACGACGCCGCCATCGTCTTCCGCCGGCTCATCCGCTCGCTGCCCACGCGCAACGGCGTGCTCGGCATCGCGACGTGCGACAAGGGCCTGCCCGCGATGATGATGGCGCTCGCCGGGATGCGGGACTTGCCCAGCGTGCTCGTGCCGGGTGGCGTCACGCTCCCGCCCAGCAACGGCGAGGACGCGGGCACGGTGCAGACGCTCGGCGCGCGGTTCTCGCACGGTCTCATCTCGCTCGAAGAGGCGGCGGAACTCGGCTGTCGCGCGTGCGGCACGCCGGGCGGCGGCTGCCAGTTTCTCGGCACGGCGGCGACGTCGCAGGTCGTCGGCGAAGCCCTCGGCCTCTCGCTCCCGCACAGCGCGCTTGCGCCCTCGGGCGAACCGGTCTGGACGGAACTCGCCGTGGCTTCGGCACGCGCGCTGGTTGAGCTGGAAGAGCGTGGCCTCAAGTCGCGCGACATCCTCACCGACGCCGCGATTCGCAACGCGATGGTGGTCCACGCGGCCTTCGGCGGCTCGACGAACTTGCTGCTCCACATCCCCGCCATCGCCCACGCCGCCGGGCTGAAACGCCCGACGGTCGAGGATTGGATTGCCGTGAACCGCCGCGTCCCCCGCCTCGTGAGCGTGTTGCCGAACGGGCCGGTGCATCACCCGACGGTGCGCGTCTTCCTCGCGGGTGGCGTGCCGGAGGTGATGCTGCATTTGCGCAAGCTCGGCCTGCTGGACACCGGCGTCCTCACCGCCAGTGGCGCGACTCTGGACGAAGTTTTGAACTGGTGGGAAACCTGCGAGCGCCGCACGAAGTTCCGCGCGCTGCTTCTCGCGCAAGACGGCGTGGACCCGGACGAAGTCATCTACTCCCCCGAGCGCGCGAAGGAGCGCGGCCTCACGAGCACCGTGACCTTCCCGCGCGGCAACCTCGCGCCCGAGGGCGCGGTCATCAAGAGCACGGCCATCGACCCGAGCGTGGTGGACGCGGACGGCGTGTATCGCAAGGAAGGGCCGGCGAAGTTCTTCACCAGCGAGCGCGCGGCCATCGCGGCCATCAAGGAGAAGCGCATCGCGGCCGGCGACATCCTCGTGCTCGCCGGCTGCGGCCCGATGGGCACGGGCATGGAGGAGACTTACCAGCTCACCAGCGCGCTCAAGTTCCTCCCCTTCGGCAAGCACGTCGCGCTCCTCACGGACGCGCGCTTCAGCGGCGTGAGCACGGGCGCGTGCCTCGGGCACATTGGCCCGGAGGCGTTGGCGGGCGGCCCGCTCGGCAAGCTGCGCGACGGCGATTTGATTCGCATCGTCGTGGACCGCAACACCAA
>CAMBZO010000392.1 GCA_945872195.1 Akkermansia muciniphila
CCGACCACCGCTCCTGACGCGCCCGTCGCCCTCATCTTCTCCCCGCACCCGGACGACGAGGTCATCATCGGAGGTTTCGCGCTGCGGCTCTTGCGCGAGGCGAAGTGGAACGTCATCAACGTCGCCGTCACGCAGGGCAGCAACAAGGCGCGGCAGCCGGAGCGGTGGGCCGAACTGAAAGCGTGCTGCGACTGCATCGGCTTCGGGCTGGTGCCGACGGTGCCGGGCGGGTTGGAGAAGGTGAACGTGGCGACGCGGGAGAATGACAAAGCGCATTGGGCCGCCTCGGTGAAGGTCATCGCGGACCTCCTCGCGACGCACCATCCCAAGGCGATTTTCTTCCCGCACGACACCGACTGGAACAGTTCGCACATCGGCACGCATCACTTGGTGTTGGATGCGCTGCGCACGATGCCGGTGGATTTCCGCACGGTGGCCGTTGAGACGGAGTTCTGGGGCCAAATGCCATCGCCCAACTTGATGGTGGAGATCAGCGCGCCGGACCTCGCGGACCTCATCACGGCGCTGACCTTCCACGTCGGCGAGGTGCGGCGGAACCCGTATCATCTCACGCTGCCGGCGTGGATGGTGGACAACGTGCGGCGGGGTGGCGAGTTGGTGGGCGGGCAGGGCGGGGCAGCGCCGGATTTTACGTTCGCGACGCTTTACCGACTGCGGCGGTGGAACGGGCGGGAGCTGGAGAAGGCTTACGACGGCGGGAAGAATCTCGCGTGCGGGGCGAATCCGGCGGGGTTGTTTGGCTGAGCACGTCGTCTCTTACGCGGGCTTGCGGAACAGATAGTGCGAGACGAGCCACTCGTTGCCATCGCGGTAGCCCCACAGCTCCGCGCAGGCCATGAAGAAGACCCGCCAGTAAACCCACCACTTGGTTTCGTTCTCCGTGCCGTAGGTGGCGGCGAGTATTTTCCGTATCTCCGGCTCGTGCTCGTCCATGTTGGCAAGCCACGCGTTCGCCGTCTTCTCGTAGTGCTGGCCGTTGACGCGCCAGTGGTTCGTGAGGCGGAGGTCGTCTTGGAAATAAGCGAGGAGGTCGTCGCTGGGCATGATGCCGCCGGTGAAGAAGTAGCGCGCCATCCAGTCCGTCTCGTCCCGCGCGACGAAGTGGTAGGCGAATTCCTTGTGCGTGAAGATGTGGACGAAGAGCTGCCCGCCGGGCCGCAGCCAGCGCGCGACGTTTGCCAGGAGGCGCTGGTAATTCTTCATGTGCTCGAACATCTCGATGGAGACGACGCGGTCGAACTCTCCCGTAGGAGACGACGTGAGGAGGCTCTGACTGGTTTCGGGTTTGGAGTTTCGAGTTTCGAGTCGAGATGGAGCCTCGTCACCTCGGTTGAAACCGGGTGGCTCAAACTGGTTCATGTCGCAGGTGATGATGCGGAGGTTCTTCAAGCCGCGCCGCGCCGCCTCGGCGTCGATGAACTCCTTTTGCGTCCGCGAGTTGGAGACGCCGGTGATGTGGGAGTTGGGGAATCTCTCGGCCATCCAGAGCGAGAGCGAGCCCCAGCCGCAGCCGAGTTCAAGGATGTCTTGACCGTCCGCTAGTTGGGCGCGTTCAGCGTAGAGCGCGAGCATCCGCTCCTCGGCCTCGGCGAGTGTGGTGACGCCGGCGGGCCAGAGCGCGCCGCTGTATTTCAGGCGCGGCCCGAGGCAGAGCTGATAGAAGCGCGTGGGCACCTCGTAGTGCTGCTCGTTCGCCGCCGCCGTCTCGATGGCGATGGGCGAGCGGCGCAGCTCCTCGATGAGCGCCTGCAAGTGCGTGCGCTGCGCTTCGGCACTGCCCTTGTCTTCCTCGCGCAACCGCTGCGCCAGCAGGCGCCGGATGCCGAAGCGCAGGAGCGGGTCGGGGAGGAGATTGCGTTCGAGCAGGGCGTCAATCATGGAAATTTTTTAGCCGCAGATATGCACAGATGAAACACAGATTGCGAATTCAGAAGGAGAGCAGGAAGGCGGTGGCGCGGCACTTCGTTTCTCAAGCCCCGGCTTCTTTGATAAAGGTCTCTTGCCCGCCCTATCTGTGTTTCATCTGTGTCCATCGGTGGCCAAGCTAAGATTTCTTAAACCACGGCACGAAGGCGCTGGTGGTGCGTTGGTAGGCGCGGTAGGCGTCGCCCTTGGACTTGAGGGACAGCTCCTCGGTCATGGGGATGCCGGTGACGTTGAGGAGGAAGTGCAGCATCAGCGCGGGCGCGATGAGGCCCAGCCAGCCCCACGGCGAGCCGAGCGCGAAGACGGCGTAGCCCACCCACACGAGCCACTCGAAGAAGTAGTTCGGGTGCCGCGAGTAGTTCCACAGGCCGGTCTGGCAGACCTTGCCCTTGTTCGCCGGGTCCGCGCGGAAGCGGGCGAGCTGGCGGTCGGCGAGGGATTCGCCGAGGAGGCCGGTGAGCCACAGAGCACAGCCGCCGATGGCAAACCAATCTGATTCGAGAGGTATTTTGGAGTCGGTCGAACGCGAACAGGCGAACAGGAAGGGCAGCGACAGGACCACTTGAAGTGCCCCTTGAAGCTGGAAAAACCAGAACATTTTCCGGTCGGCGTTGGAACCCCAATCAGTCCGGAGCTTTGCATAGCGCACGTCCTCGTGCGGATGGTGACTAGCGATTCGCCGTGCGAGGTGAACTCCAAGCCGCAGGCTCCAGAAAGCCACCATGAGCACGAAGAGAATGCCTTGCTCGGGCTGATACTTCCGGCCGATGAGATACATGGCTGCGATGGGAGCGAACCCTAGCGACCAGACAGCATCCACGATGCTGTAGTTGCGAAGTCGCCGGGCCACTCCCCACGTCAGCGTCATTTCAACAGCGGCGAACGCCAGCGCGAGCCCGAGCATGATTAGGACATCGATCAGCATGGTTGGTGGCGCGCGCCCTTCACAGCTTCCTCCTTAGCAACAGGTCTTCCATCGTCGCGTTGACGGGCAGGCGGAAAAGTTCGCGGAGGAGGTAGATGGCCATTGCGATGTTGCCGAGCAGGAGGATGGCGAGGAGCCAGAGGACGCGCGCGAGGTTCGAGGTCTCCTTGTAGGCGAGCCAGACGTAGAAGGTGAGGAAGGCGAAGTAGGTGTCGAACAGCGTGGCGATGAACCACGGGTGCGTGGCGACTTCACGAGGCGTTTTCCACAACGC
>CAMBZO010000393.1 GCA_945872195.1 Akkermansia muciniphila
CTTCAAAGGGTTCCGCGGCGCCGACGGCACCGGTGAAGGCAAGGCCGGCGGTGAGGGCGGCTGCGAATGATGATTGAATGCGCAAACAGAAAGTCATGACGGCTGGGAAGTGATATGGCATTCAGGCAAGTTGTTCAATCACGCAAGCGCGGAACAAGGAGCAAGCTGTGGCGCGTGAAACTCGGAAACCGGGGTCAGGGTGCAAGAGCCAGCAGATTGCTGTGGATGCGTTCGTCGAGTCGTGGTTTGGAGCAGTGGCAGCATGCGGTGACAATGTGTTCTAGGAGTGAGTCGTGCGAATCAAATCAAGCCCCAAGGCAGGGCAGGTTTCACGGTAAGGAAGGTTGCTCCGCTCAATCGGCGATCCGCGCCCCGACGGTCGCCAACTCCAGGAGCCGGTCTTGATTATCTGTGCCAAATGCGTCCGTTGTTCCGGGGGGATGAAAGAGTCACGGCACCGGGGAGCAGACCCACCTCATGACGCTCATTGAAAGCTCACGCCGGTAATGCAACTTGACCTCTGGTCAGGCTGCGGCGGGCGGAGTCACGGTGTCCCCCGGCTCTTTCCCGCTCTTCCAAAACCGCTCGGGCAGGCAGCCTAGGCCGATGAGGACCATCTGGCTGACGTTGAAAATCATCAGCCACTTGAAGGCCGCGTCCATGAATCCGTAGCTGTGCAGGCCCACGCCCAGCATGTTCGTGCCGAACCAACTCCACGCGGTGACGATGTTGCCGAAGAGGGCGAGGTTCATCAGGCCGCGCTCGCGCACCATGCCGCCCCAGCGCGCGTGCAGGATGAGGGCGTTCCACACGACGATGAGCAGCGCGCCGTTTTCCTTCGGGTCCCAGCCCCAGAAGCGGCCCCAGCTCTGGTCCGCCCAGATGCCGCCGAGAATGGTGCCCACAAAGCTGAACAGCGTGGCGAAGCAGATGATGCCATAGACCATGCGGGAAAGGCTCTTCGCCGTCGCGTCGTCGAGCGTGCGGGTGAACACGCCGCGCAGCACGTAAATCATCGCGAGGAAGCCGGCGATGAAGGTCGAGGAGTAGCCGATGGTGATGATGGTCACGTGGGTCGCGAGCCAGAAGTTCGTGTCCAGCACGGCGCGCATCATCTCCATCGTGTCGCCAGTCGCGGAGGTTTGCGAGAGGTGATGCGCGATGATGAGCGTGATGAAGCCCACCGCCGACGCGGTCACGCTGCCGATGCCGTTGCGGAAGATGCGCTCGAGCACGAGGCCGAGCACGACCGCGCCCCAGCCGACGAAGATGGCGGAGGAGTAGAGGTTGGTCACGGGCGGGCGGCCTTCGAGAAACATGCGGAAGAGCAGGCCGGTGGTGTGGATGACAAGCGCGAGCGAGACGAGGCGGTAGGCGGCGCGGTTGAGGTTCTCGGACCAGTTCAGCCACGAGGCGGCGGCGAGGAGGAGCGCGATGACGTAAATCATCATGCTGCGGTAGAACGGGAGGAACTGGTTGAAGAGGGACTCCTGCTTGCCCTTCTTGACCTCGGTGTCGAGCTTGCCGGCGAGGAAGGTGCGGTAGTCGGCGAGGGTGCGGTTGAATTCGGCGGGCTTGCCTTGCGCGTAGGCGGTGGTGAGCGCGGCGTAGGTGTGGATGGCGGCGGGCATTTGGCGCGCCTGCAAGCCGGCCATCAGGCCATCGCCGACGTTCTGCCAGTCGGACTTCTTCTGGCCCGGCTCGGTGGGCGGCACGATGAGCAACGAAGCGTAGCGGGAGAGGGCCTGATACATTTGGATTTTCTCGCCGAACTCTTCGAGCAACTCACTGTTGTGCGGGCGACCGGCGCGCTCGGCGTTCATGGCGGCGACGGCGGCGGGCAACTGCTGTTCCACGCGCGCGACCTCGGCGGCGAAGTCGCGGCTGTTCTCGGGCTTGAGGCTGCTCTTGAGGCGGAGGTAGGTGGTCAGTCCGTTGTGCAGGCTCATGAGCGAGCGCTGGTAGGGCGTGCGCAGCTCCTGCTTGATTTGGCCGACCTGCAACGACTCGCGCTGCATCATGTCGAGGTTGGTTCTGAGGTTGTCGAAGCTGTAGTAGCGCAGGCCGGAACGCTCGACGCCTTTGCTCTGGAGCTTCAGTTCGCCCAGCAGTTCGGGGTGGTGGATGAGGAAGATGGGGCGCGTGTCGGCGAGCTTGGCATCGCTGAAAACTTCGAGGAGCCACTCGGCGGGCTTGAGCTTCGCGGGGCGCTTGCTGAACTGATACCACTTGCGCTCGGTGAGCGGGCCTTGCAGCGATTCCCATTTGCCCCACGAGCCGTCCGCGCCGTTGCCTTCGAGCGGAACGTCGGTGTTGCCGCGGATGATGACGAGGCTGTTGCGGGCGACCGAGTCGAAGGGCTGGACGCGGCCGTTGACGAGGACGGGGAGCTTGGCCCACTCGCGGATTTGGAAGGCGTCGGGCTTGTCCGCGCGCGGCTTGAGCGAGTAGGCGGCCTCGAAGGCGAAGAGGGCGACAAGGAGCCAGGGCCAATTCTTTTTCATACGAGGGAGGGGTTTGCCGCGAAAGGGCGCAGAGAACGGAGAGGGGAAAGGGGGAAACGTTCAACGTTCAACGTCCAACGCTGAACGTTCAGAGCAAAGGCGCTCGGACGCGCTGAGGTGAATGGAGCGCGGGCTTCAGTCCGCTTCAACTTCCAAACATCAACGATGCAACGAGCACGACGGCACGCCACACGCTGAAGCGGCCTGAAGGCCGCGCTCCGGTGCGCCCTCGTTGGACATTGGTCGTTCGACTTCACTGCTTCAGTTCTTTGCGACCTCTGCGCCCTTTCGCGGCTGATGGGTCTTTCCCTTCGCCGGGCTCGCGGCGGCGGGTGCCGGGGCGGCGCGCTTGCGGGCGAACTCGACGAGGTGAATCATGAATTGCACGACCAGCCCCAGGCCGACCAGTGCACACGCGAGGTAGGGCGTGAGGTAGCCCGGGTTCTTCACGATTTGGAAGACGGTCACGGTGTCGCCCGGCTCAAAGCTGGCCTGATAAAACGTCAGCCCCTCGTAGCGCAGCGGGTTGTTCATGAAGATTTCCGTCTCGCGTCGCTCGCTCTTCGCGGGATGGTCAATGCGCACGCGGCTGCGGAAGTCCTTGGGCAAATCGGTGCCGGGGTAGCGCTCGTG
>CAMBZO010000394.1 GCA_945872195.1 Akkermansia muciniphila
CAGAAGCCTCGTGAAAGTTCGGGCTGTCCGGCGGCCTTTTCTTCATGCTGCTGCCAACCGTGATGCTGTAGCCGTCCCTTTATGAAAGCCTTCCTCCTGATTCTGCTGCTCCTGACCAGCCTCGGCGAAGTCCTCCCCGCCGCCGACGCGCCTGCGAAGCCGAAGCTCAAAATCATCCCCGGCCAGGTCATTATCCCGACGGGCCCCGGGGAGATGCGCCGGCCGTGGGGTGAACTCATCAGCCTGGACCTCGCGACGCGCACGGGGAAGTTCCGCAACGAGGGCGACGACACGGTGATGAGCTTCACAGTCATGCCCTATGCTGAGCTGCTGCACCACGCGGCGAGCGGCGACTTGCAGGACTTCCGCGTGGGCGAGCGCGCGATCTTCCGATTGCACGAGAACGAGAAGGGCGAGTGGGTTTGGCTGACCTACATCCAAGACGAGATGAACATGATGAACGGCCACAAGGAGTATTTCCACGTTGACCGCGTGGACGCGGCGAAGCGCGCGGTGGAATGCACCTGGGCCAGCTTCGACAAGAGCTACGTGCGCCAGACCAACGTGGTCATCGAGACCGACGGCGAGACCCGCTTCTGGAAGGCCGGCGCGCCCGCGAAGTTCACGGACATCAAGCTGGGCGACAAGCTGCGCACCAAGACGCACGGCGTCGGCAGCGGCAAGCGACGCATCGCGTGGGAAGTCTTCCTCGACGACGAGAGCCTGCTGAAGTTCCAGACCGAGCAGAAATCCGTCCACGCCGCACGGATCGGGAAGGAAGGCGCGCCCGGCTACGTGGACGAGGCGAAGGGAACGGAGCTGCGGCTCACATTGTTCAACGAGGGCGGCGACATCGCCAAGCAGCTCAAGGTCGGCAAGGCCATCCGCGTCGCGCCCGCCGGCGTGGACCGCAAGCCCACCAGCACGCCGCTCACCGGCATCGTGAGCGCCGTTGTCACCAAGGGCCGAGATTGCAAGGTGACGCTCACGCTTTCGGCGGCCGAAGCGAAGTTCCAGCCGACCGGGCTGGCGCGGCTGTGGCTTGCGGGGGAATGATTACTTCGCTGGCTTGGCCTGCAACTGTCGCATCGCCTCTGCGTAGCGTTTCCCGAACTCGCCCAGCGACGGCGCGTCGAAGTGCAGGCCGTCGCCCTTGTGCTTGAGGCCGGAGGACTCGACGGAAGCGGTGTTCGGAACCGACTTCGGGAGCGCGGTGATTTGCTCGTTCACCAGCGGCCAGTGCGAGGGTTTGCCGGCCTTGTCCTCGCGCTTGAGGAACTCGCCGAGCTTGCCCGCGACGAACGGGACTTCGCCTGCGCCGAGGTCGGACCGGAGGTCTCGCACCATTTTCGCCAACCGCTCGCCGTAGGTTGTCGCGAGCTGCTCGTTGCCGGAGTCGCCTTCGCCTTGGTGCCAAAGGATGCCTTTGAGCGTGCCGTCTTTCAGCGCGAGCCTCGCGCGGTCGAGCGCCTGCTGATAGAGGTCGCCGCCCTTGCTCCAGCGAGAGAGCGGCGTGCCGCCCACCGCGCTGGGGATGAGGCCGATGGTCGCGTCAGGGCTCGCCTCCGCCATAACGCGCGCGAAGCTGGAGCCGAGACCGACGCCGGCGACGGGCTTGTCGAAGTGGAGCGGGTCAGCGGCGGGTGTCCACGCGTTCTCCTTGGTGAACTTGAGCACACGCGGCTGCGGCTGCTTGTCTTGCTCTTGCATCGCGCCGCGTCCGGCCATGTTTGACTGGCCGATAAGAAGGTAAAGGTGGAGCTTTTCCTTCGCGGGGAGCTTGGCCGGATCGGCAGCAGAAACACCGGCGCAAAGCGACAGTGTGGAAAGGAGAAAGGCGAGGCGGCGGAAAATCAACGGGCGCACGCCCCGGTGTAGGCCACAGCGGCCGACGACTCAAGGAGAATGCCCGTGGCTCAGCGCAGGCGATAGACGATGCGCGCCTTGGAGAGATCGTAAGGCGACATCTCCATCTTCACGCGGTCGCCAGCGGTCAGGCGGACGAAGCGTTTGCGCATCTTGCCGCAGATGTGGGCGAGGACCTCGTGCTGGTTGTCGAGCTTCACGCGGAACATCGTGCCGGGCAGGACGACCGTGATGTGGCCTTCGACCGTGAGTGGTTCTTCCATGGACGGGATTGAAATTCGTTGGGGAGTAGGCCGCGCGGAAAAGACAAAAAGGTGCGAGAAGCCAGCGGCTTCCCGCACCCTCGGATAATTCTACTGGCCGGATTAGTAGCGGCGCTCGCGGCGCTCGCCGCCACCGCCACCACCACCACCGTAGCCGCCGCCGCCACCGCCGCCACCGCCGCTGCGGGGACGCTCTTCACGAGGGCGAGCCACGTTCACGGTGAGGTCACGGCCGCCCATGTTCTTGCCGTGGAGACCGGCGATGGCCGCCTGCGCGGCTTCAGCAGTGTCCATGGTGACGAAGGCGAAACCGCGGGATTTGCCGGTCATGCGATCCATCATGAGGTTGACTTCCATGACGGTGCCGTGGGCGGCGAAAGTGTCTTGGAGATCGTTCTCGGTGGTGTTGAAGGAAAGATTCCCTACAAACAGTTTGTTGTTCATGTGATGTATTTGACTAGACCCACTCCTGCTTCGCCGACTGTTCCCGAAAACCGGGTTTCAAATCATCACCGAACCACGTTCACCTGACGATTCACCATGCCTAGCTAAAACTACGAGCAATCTATGTGCGCCCGTATCTTGACGGTTCGCAGGGCGATTACAACAGTTATCTTCGGCGTTGAGTCAGCCCAGTTTGCGCGGCGAACGCGGGCCGAGTGCGGACCGGTTGCGATTGGAAGGGATCTGTTAGCGCGACGACAAAGGTATTTGCTCTGCGGAGATTCACTCCACGGCCTCGGCTGCACCGCTCGCGCTGACTGAACACCCCTACGGAAACCTCTTCCCCAAGTTTGACATTGGTATCCCCGCTGCTAGCTTCAGCACAGTTGCGGTCGCAGAAAACAACTTGTGGACGCAGCAGCAATAATAACTAACCCGCCTTCTGCCAAGTCCACGCCGCCCGCAAAGAAAAACATCAAAATGAAAACACAACAGTCCCCCAAAGCCGGTTTCACGCTCGTGGAAATCATGATCGTGGTCGCCATCATCGGTCTGCTCGCAGC
>CAMBZO010000395.1 GCA_945872195.1 Akkermansia muciniphila
AGCGAAGACGCGATGGTGCGCTCCATCAAGATGGTGGCCGCCGAAGTGGACGGCTTCAAAGCCACCCTGCAAAGCAAAGGAAACTTCACCTATCAGCCTGAACTCAAGCTCGTGCGTCCGTCAAACGCGATGAAGACAGTTTGGCCGGCAGGTGAATTCCTCAGACTCCTGCAAAAGCATCCTAGCACGACCACGATCGTCGCGTTCTGCTACTTGCCCGGGCAGCTCAGCCCGACCGAACGCAGCCTGCTCCAATCACGGACGGGCAAGTTGATCATCGTCGGCGGAGTGGTTCCTGAGGTGAAGCCGCTGGTGGATCAGCGCGTGGCGCATCTGGCGGTCTCGTCCATGGTGCCCGTCCCACAACCGACTGACGCTTCCCCTGAATCCCCGCACGCATGGGTGCGGCGCGTCTATGTGGTGCTGAAGCCCTGACTCGCCGGGGGAATGCGATGGGAGGAAATCTACTGCCCAAGGGTCCAGTGCAAATCGTTGTTCGAACCAAACGTGACGGGGCTGGTCTTGGGCAGTGACTCAGCGTGGCCGTCCATGAAGGTCACTCCTGTGCGCTTGTCATGGTGCAGGCCGATGTTGGGCGCACGCCAAGGTTCGGACGGCGGATAGTTGAGCGGGTTGCTGCGGTCGTTGTCCCCCTGCGAGTTGCTGAAAAAGTTGTTAGCGCTGCCGGGGGTCGGCATATACGGCGTCCCCGCGTTGTTGGCATCGAAGGAATAGACCCGCGCGGTCGGTTGCATGACGCTGGTCATGCGAAACGGCGTGTGCACGGCACCGTTAAACGTCCCACCCATGGAACTTGGCCAGCCGCCCGAATCACTCAGTTGCGTTCCTGGTCCCATGCCGATGATTCCCAGGTATGGATTCACCCGGTAATGCGAACCTTGAAGCCAGTCGAACCCGAACGCCGTCACGACCACCGCCGGCACCACACCGTTAGGGGGATAAGCGGGACAAGTGTAGCTCTTTAGGCCTGCGAGATATTTGCCAATCATGGACTGGCCGTTGACGGCTCCATACGCAGTGATGCCGCCATAGGGGTTCACGCTGGGGGTCATCCATGCGAAGGTCGTCTTCTCGTCGTTATCGCCGGTGTAGAGCATGAATCCGGTCACCATCTGCTTCACGCTGTTGAGGCATTGCGTGGCCTTGGCCTTTCCCTTCGCCTTCGAGAGCGCCGGCAAGAGCATCCCCGCCAGAATCGCGATGATAGCGATGACGACGAGCAGTTCGATCAGGGTGAACCCACGGGCAGACTTGCGCCGGAGAAGGGAGACAGGCAGTGGCTTCATAGTGTTGCTGTGCGTTTTCCGACGACCCTTGTGCGTCGCCATTCAGAAAGTTTACCCAGCCGGAACGCTGCGGATGAATCCGGGGGGAACGCCCACCTTGGCTGTTCTGGGCGGCAACTTGCCGCCGAGCTTCGGCACCGCCAACGCTCGAACTAATCGGTGCTGGGGTCGGCCGCGGCATTCCATTCAGAGGAACCAGACCGCGCGCAACGCGGCCCTACCTCGATGTCTGCCTTCCTCGGAGCCGGTGAAATCCCCTCTCTGTGTCCTCTGTGCCTCGGTGGTTAAATGCTTGGTTCAGTGTCTCCCTCACGCAGAAGAACCAACCCCTCACCCCGGCCCTCTCCGCTCATCTGATGAAGGGAGCGGGAGCCGGCGCGCCTCTTGCGTCCGCTGCTTGCCGCTCACTTGACCCGTCTTGACCCACCCATTCACAGTCATCCATGCGCGCCGTCATTCAGCGAGTTTCACAGGCCAGCGTCACCATCGCCGGGCAGGTCCGCAGCGCCATCGGGCGCGGGTTGCTCGTGCTCGTCGCCATCGAGAACGCGGACACGGCGGAGGACAGCGAGTGGCTCGCCGGCAAGCTGGTCCGCCTGCGCATCTTCGCGGACGACGCCGGGCTGATGAACCGCTCGGTGCAGGACGTGGGCGGGGAACTACTCGTCGTGAGCCAGTTCACGCTCTTCGCCAGCACGCAGAAGGGGAATCGCCCGTCCTACCTCCGCTCGGCGCGGCCCGAGGTGGCCATTCCGCGCTACGAGGCGTTCATCGCCCGGCTCGCGGCGGAGCTGGGCCGGCCCATCGACACCGGCGAGTTCGGCGCAGATATGGAAGTGGCGCTGGTGAATGACGGCCCGGTCACCATCACGGTGGACACGAAGGCGCGGGAGTGAACTGTAGCGGCGGTCTGTGACCGCCGAGTATCCGCCGTGTGGGCAGGCACGGCGGTCACAGACCGCCGCTACAGCAAACACGGCCACCAAACCGCTTGCGGCGCATTTCCCTGTCCGCTACAAACCCTCCTCTTCGCGCGCCGCGCCGCGTGAGCCTGAACTAAAAAAACTCTCAACTCTCAACTCTCCCCATGCCCTACACCACCTGCACCGTCCCCACCGGCGGCAAAATCACCATCACCAATGGTAAACTTAATGTCCCCGCCAACCCCATCATCCCCTTCATCCGGGGCGATGGCACCGGCCCCGACATTTGGGCCGCGTCCGTGCGCGTGATGGATGCCGCCGTGGAGAAGGCTTACGCCGGTCAGCGCAAGATTGCGTGGATGGAAGTCTTCGCCGGCGAGACCGCTTTCAAGCAGTTCAACAACTGGCTGCCCGACGACACCGTGGAGGCCTTCCGCGAATTCCTCGTCGGCATCAAAGGCCCGCTCACCACGCCCGTGGGCGGCGGTATCCGCTCGCTGAATGTCGCGCTGCGCCAGATGCTCGACCTCTACGTTTGCCTGCGCCCCGTGCAGTATTTCACCGGCGTCCCCAGTCCCGTGAAGCGCCCCGAACTCGTGGACATGACCATCTTCCGCGAGAACACCGAGGACATCTACGCCGGCATCGAGTTCGCCGCCGGCTCGCCCGAGGCCGCGAAGGTGCTGGCGTTCCTCGAACAGGGATTCCCGAAGGACTTCAAAAAAATCCGCTTCGGCACGCAGCAGGCCGGCATTGACTACATGAAGCTCGCCGCGCCCGACCACCGCCCCAAGAGCGCCGAGGTCTGCGTCGGCGTCGGCATCAAGCCCGTCTCGGCGATGGGCACGATTCGCTTGATGAAGGCCGCGGTGGACTACGCCCTGCGCTTC
>CAMBZO010000396.1 GCA_945872195.1 Akkermansia muciniphila
CCGTAGCCAGGGAACTCGCGATAGAGAAACGTCCGCGCATCCTGCCGCTGGCCGAGCAGTGTCGGCGCGAAGCTGATGCCGTCCGTGTCCTTCGGCGCAGTGCCCGGCGCGCCGGTGAGTTCCATCAAGGTCGGCATCCAATCCTCAAAACCCGTCACGCGGTCGCTGGTCTGGCCGGGTGCGATTTTGCCCTTCCACCGCACGATGCCCGGCACGCGGAAGCCGCCCTCGAAGAGCGTGCCCTTGCCATCGCGCAAGCCGCCGCTGGAGTTGAAGAACGTCGCGTCCGTGCCCGCCAAGCCCTCGTGCCGTCCGTGCAGCGGGCCGTTGTCCGAGGTGAAGACCCAGATCGTGTTCTCGTCGAGGCCGAGTTCGGCGACGAGCTTCATCAGCGCGCCGACTTCCTTGTCCATCCGCGTGATCATCGCGGCGTAGGCGGCGCGCGGCTTGAAGTGCGGCAGGTAGCCCTTGCCGCCCGCGTAGGGCGGGTCGTCGAACGCATTGGCATACTCGGCCAGCGAGTCTTCCGGCACTTGCAGCGCGAGGTGCGGCACGGTCGTCGGTGCGAAGAGGAAGAACGGTTTATCACGGCCGTCGCGCACGAAACGCCGCGCCTGTTCCCAGATGAGATCGGAGGAATACTCCATGCCCTTGAAGCGCGCGTAAGACTTCGGATCCGCCGGGTCTTCGTTGGGCTTTAATCTGTCGGCGGAGGGGAACGCGGGATTTTTCAGCGGCAGCTTGCGATCGTTGTCCCACA
The DNA here is from genome assembly GCA_945872195.1 of Akkermansia muciniphila. Classification (GTDB taxonomy): domain Bacteria; phylum Verrucomicrobiota; class Verrucomicrobiia; order Limisphaerales; family SXTU01; genus SXTU01. Next base: position 761 of record CAMBZO010000396.1, read on the forward strand.
GATAGGTCGGGTAGAAATTGTGCGCGACACCCTGGCAGTTGTAGCCGAACCAGCGGGTGAAGCCCTGCTTGAGCGGCTCGCCCGCCGTCCCCGGCCCGCCGAGGCCCCACTTGCCGAACCCACCCGTCGCGTAGCCTCGTTGCTGAAACAACTTCGCGACTGTCACCGAGTCGGCGGGGATTGGGAATTGTCCCTCTGGCTGAATGGAGCGGTTGTCACGGATGAAGGCGTGGCCGGGGTGCTTGCCCGTCATCAGCACGCAACGCGACGGCGCGCAGACCGCGTTACCCGAGTAGTGCTGCGTGAAGCGCATCCCCTCGGCGGCCATGCGGTCGAGGTGCGGCGTGCGGATGCGCTGCTGCCCGTAGCAACCGAGGTCCCCGTAGCCGAGGTCGTCGGCGATGATGAAGATGACATTGGGCGGACGCAGCGCGGCGCTGGCGGGGCCGATGCAAAGGTGGAACAATGCGACAACGGCAGAGAGAAGAAGTAGCGGGCGCATCGCGTGAAGATGAAGAGTGCGGTGCTTACGGGCAAGGCCCCAGGTGGATGCGAGGCGAACCGGGCCGCTGCACCGACATCTGGCTGGACGCCGAGAGTCGCGCGCTGGCCACGGCGCAACAGGCGGAGGTGCATCGGCAGAACTTGCGCGAGCGCGGGTTCGCCGGATGGATTGACGCGGTGGACAATCAGCAGGCCATCGTGACCGTCACGCTCTTCAGCGCGTTCGACCCGAAGCTCAAGGAGATGTTCCGCGTCACGCAGACGACGAACGACGCCATCATCGCCGCCACGGCTGAGGACAACCTCCGCGCGAGGAACGGTTCTACCAGTGACGAACTACGGCTGGCGTTGGTCCGTGCAGCAAACTTGATTGCCAGAGCATTCGCTGCCGTCATTATCCGCGCCGACACACATGAAATACCTGCTCTGCCTTTCTGCCGCTTTCACCACCACCAGCCTCACCGCCGCCGACTGGTCCCAGTGGCGCGGCCCCAACCGCGACGGCCACACGAGCTACCCCATCGCTGCGCTTCCCAAGGAGCCCAAGACGCTCTGGAGCATCCCCATCGGCAACGGCCAGGCCTCGCCGCTCGTCGTCGGTGACAAGGTGATTTACCTCGATGAGCAAGCCAGCCAGGAAGTCGCCCACGCGGTGGACATCAAGACCGGCAAGGAACTGTGGCACACGGCTGTCGGTGAGTCCGAACCGTTCGAGAACGCCTACGGCACCGGTCCGCGCTGCACGCCGCTGGTGGACGGCGACCGCGTTTATACGCAGACCTGCCGCGGCGAATTCCGCTGCCTCGCGCTGGCGGACGGCAAGGTCGTTTGGAAGACCAGCTTCGCGACCGACTGGGACGCGCCGTTCTTCGGCAACAAGAGCAACGCGCCGGAGGCCAAGGAAACGGCGTCGCGCCGCCACGGCAACAACGGCTCGCCGGTCATTGACGGCGACCGCATCTTCGTCGCCGTCGGCAGCCCGACCAAGGGCACGCTCGTCGCCTTCGACAAGAAGTCCGGCAAGGTGCTCTGGACGGCGGGCAAGGAGAACACCGCGTATTCCGCGCTCATGGTGGGCACGCTCGCGGGCGTCCGGCAGGTCGTCCACCTCACGGGCGATTCGCTGATGGGCGTGGACGTGGCGAGCGGGAAAATCCTCTGGCAGACGCCCGTGAAAACCGGGGCCAAGCGCCATGTGCTCACGCCTCTCCTCGCGGACAACTCCGTGACCATCTCCTCCTCGTCCATCGGCCTGACCAAGTTCTCGGTCAGCAAGGACAGCGGAGGCCTGAAGGTCGAGCCGGCGTGGAAGAACGACAAAGTTAAAATCACCCTCGCCACGCCCGTGCTGGTCAATGGCCACCTCTACGGCCTGGGCACGGGCGGCAACAAGACCGAGTTCATCTGCGTGGACTTCAAAACCGGCGAGCTGAAGTGGAGCCAGCCCGGCTTCAGCGACTACGCGGCGGTCATCGCCACCGGGGACAAGCTGCTCGTGCAGGACATGGCGGGCACGCTGACGCTGCTCAAGGCCAGCCCGGAGAAGTTCGAGGAGTTGGGCCGCGTGCAGGTCTGCGGCAACACCTGGAGCCACCCGGCCATTGCCGACGGGAAGATTTACCAGCGCGACAAGAAGCAGCTCTTCGCGTTGGAAATCGGGAAGTGACGGGTGCCTCACGCTGCCCACGCCAGCCACCACACTCTTCACCGCGCTGGGGCGCATCTCAGTTTCCCTCGCACCGCCCCGGTCAGCCCACGGTGTCACCCGGGCCGGCCAGCCGCACGATGCGCGGTAGCCGAGCCGTCACCGGAAACTCGGGCGAAGCTCCTCGCGCCCA
>CAMBZO010000397.1 GCA_945872195.1 Akkermansia muciniphila
GGCAGCTTCCTGAACGTGTGCATTCACCGGATGCCGCTGGGCCAGAGCGTCGTCTCGCCGCCGTCGCATTGCCCGCATTGCCAGTATCAAATCCCCGGCTACCTCAACATCCCGCTGGTGACGTGGCTGTGGCTGCGCGGCAAGTGCGCGAACTGCGCCGCGCCGATCTCGCCGCGCTACTTCGCCGTCGAGCTGCTCACGGGGCTGACGTTTCTGGTGACGTGGCTGCATTTCGGAGGCAAGGGTTTCCCTTCACCGATCATCTATTGCGTCCTGCTGGCAGGGTTTATCGTCGCCACGTTCATTGACCTCGAGCACTTCATTATCCCGGACGAGATCACCATCGGTGGCATCGCGGTGGGCGTGGTGTTGTCGGGGCTGTTCCCGGAAATCCACGGCGGGCTGAAGGCGGCGGACGGCCTGAAGGCGGCGGCCATCGGCGCTGCGGTGGGCGGCGGACTGATTTACGGCATCCTAAGATTGGGCAAGCTGCTCTTCGGTTCACAGCGTATCGAGCTGCCGGAGAATTCGGTTGTGACGTTCACCGAGAGTGAACTGCTCCTGCCCACCGGCCCGGTGAGCTACGAGGAACTCTTCTACCGCCAGACCGACACGGTGATGTTCCGCGCCGCGCAATTGGAGATGGTGGACCGTTGCTATTGGAACGTGGATGTGCGGCTCTCGCCCACGAAGCTGCGCGTGGGGACGGACGAGTTCGACCCGGCGACGGTGCATCACATCGAGGCGGTGACGAGCGACATCGTGCTGCCGCGCGAGGCGATGGGCTTCGGCGACGTGAAGTTCATGGCGGCCATCGGCGCGTTCCTCGGCTGGCAGGCGGTGCTATTCTCGCTCATGGTCAGCGCCATCATCGGATCGGTGGTGGGCGTGTCGCTCATCGTGTTCGGGCGGCGCGAGTGGTCCAGCCGGCTGCCCTACGGCCCCTATATTGCAGTGGCGGCGGTCATCTGGCTGTTCGGACACGGAAACATCGTGAACTGGCTGATGGCGCGGTGAGGAGAGTGCCCGCGGATAACACGGATAACGCGGATTCAGAATTTTTCATCCGCGTCATCCGTGTTATCCGTGGGCAAACAATCTGACTTAACTCACCCGCAGCCACACCGTCTTCAAGTGTGCCGGCTCATCGCGGGTGATGGGGAAGTCTGGCGGCTGCGGGACGTAGTGCTGCTGCGTGATGCGTCGTCCTGCGCGCTGAATCATCACCTCGAGGGTCGCGAGGAACTCCTCCGGCGAGAGGGTCGCGCAGTTGGTAGAGGCGAAGAGAATCCCTCCCGGCTTCAGCAGGGGCAACGCGAGCGCGACGAGTTTTCCGTAATCCTTCTCCGCGCGGAAGACCCCGCTCTCCTTCGATTGCGAGAACGTCGGCGGGTCCAGCAGCACGGCGTCGAACGCGCGCCCTTTCTTTGCCAGTCGTCGCAGCCAGTCGAACACATCGCCGTAGATGAAGTCGTGCGCGGTGGGGTCGAGGCCGTTCAGCGCGAAGTTCCGCCGGCCCCACTCCAGATACTTCTTCGAGAGGTCGAGGCTCGTCGTGCGGGCACCGGCCTTGGCCGCCGCGACGGAGAAGGCACAGGTGTAGGCGAAGGTGTTGAGGACGGTGAAGGGTGAAGGGTGAAGGGTGAAGGGGAACTCGGCGGCGATGTGGCCCGTGAGCAGGCGGCGGCGGTTGTCGCGCTGGTCGAGGAAGAGGCCGTAGCTGTAGCCCTCGGTGAAGCTGATCTCAAACTGAAGCCCGTTCTCGGAAACGGGGAAGCGCTCCGGTGCAGGCTCACCGAGCACGAGTTGCGGCGAGGCCTGCCCGGTCTTGGTCTCGCGCACGCGGCGGTCGAGGCGCTTGTGATACGCGCCGCGCAGGCTGAGTTGCGCAAGCCACGCGGCGAGTTGAGCTGTCTGCGCGTCGGTGAGTGCGGCCTCGGATTGCGAGAGGAGAAAGTCGCCGAGCCGCTCGACCTGCCAGCCCGGCCAGCCATCCGCCGCGCCGTGGAGGAGACGGACGGTGGTGTTCGTGGGCGTCTGCGCTCCAACCAGTGCGTGCCGCAGGCCGAGGCGCGCGTCCGCCGCGAATTCCGCCGGCGCACGGAAGGTGACGGCCTCGCCAGTGGCGGGATGAGTGAACGTGATTTGCTCCGCATGGAGAAATACCCGCGCCGCCGGCGTGCCGCCGTAGAGCGTGTCACCCAGAATCGGGAAGCCGTTTGCCGCCGCGTGGACGCGAATCTGGTGCGTCCGGCCCGTGAGCGGCTCGGCGGCGACTTCCCACATTCCGCATTCCGCATTCCCAATTCCACATTTGAACCGCGTCTCCGCCGGGTCTCCGCCAGCATCGGACGGCAGGCTGGTGTAACGCTCGCCATCGCGCGCTATGTTGCCGCGCACCACGAGTTCGGTGGTCGGCGGCGAACGATCGGAGACGAGCAGGTAGCGCTTGCTCACCTTGCGCTGCTCGAATTGCTCGGAGAGAGATTTGTTCGCCAGTGGAGTTTTGCCGAAGACGAGGACGCCGCTGGTGTCCTTGTCGAGGCGATGGAGGATGGCGAGGCTCGCCCAGCGCGGCTCGCGGTGGCGGAGCCAGTCGTAAATGCCCTCGCCTGCGAACGGCGCGGGGGCGTGCGTGTTCCAGCCGGCGGGTTTGTTCACCACCAGCAGGTGTTCGTCTTCAAAGAGGACGCAGGGGGGAGTCACGAGGGAAGGGGAGGGATGAAGAGTAAGAGAAAGAGGCAGTAGGTTGGTAGGGGTTGAGGATGAGCGCGGTGGCGTAGTTGGGGCCCAAGTGCTCCAGCAGCGCGCGACAGATGGTGAGCTTGCCCGCGCCGACCTCGCCCGTGAGCTGAACGAAGTCTGTCAGAGTTTTAGGCCAAAGGAACTTGGCAGGAAAGCATCTAAATGCGCGGCTCAATTACCGGCGTGCAGCGACATATTGCTGGCCGGGGCTGGATTTGAAGTTTCCAAACCCGCGCCCCGCCGCTAGCTTCCGCCCGCGTCCGGCATGATTCTCGTCATCGACAACTACGACTCCTTCACCTTCAACCTCGTCCAGTATCTCGGCGAGCTGAAGGCGGACCTGCGCGTCGT
>CAMBZO010000398.1 GCA_945872195.1 Akkermansia muciniphila
GGGCCACGCAGATTGAACTCACCTCCAGCAACAACACCCAGCCCACTTCATCATGACCCCCTCTCTCTCCCGCCGCTCCGCGCTCGCCAGCGTCGCCGCAGTCACCGCCGCCCTCTCGCACCGCCTCTCCGCCGCCGATGCCGCCGCCAAGACGCGCATCAACCACTCCGTCTGCAAATGGTGCTACCCGAAGATCGCGCTCGCGGACTTGTGCCAGGCGGCGAAGGCCATCGGCCTCGTGTCCATCGAACTGCTCGACCCGCCCGACTTCGCCACCGTGAAGCAGCACAACCTCCACTGCGCGATGGTCAGCTTCCCGCACAAGAACGGCATCGGCCGCATCGAGAAAGCCTTCAATCGCCTCGAGCACCAAGACACGCTCGTCGAGATTTACACCGAGCGCCTCCAGCAGTGCGCCGACGCCGGCTTCAAGCAGCTCATCTGCTTCTCCGGCAACCGCGCCGGCCTCGACGACGAGACCGGCCTGAAGAACTGCGCCACCGGCCTGAAACGCATTCTCCCCCTCGCCGAAAAGCACGGCATCACCCTCGTGATGGAACTCCTCAACAGCCGCGTGAACCACAAGGATTACCAGTGCGACAAATCCGCGTGGGGCATCGCCCTCTGCAAGGCCATCGGCTCCGAACGCTTCAAGCTCCTCTACGACATCTACCACATGCAGATCATGGAGGGCGACGTCATCGCCACCATCCGGCGCGACCACCAGTATTTCGCCCACTACCACACCGGCGGCGTGCCGGGCCGCAACGAGATTGACGACACGCAGGAGCTGAACTACCCCGCCATCATGCGTGCCATCGTGGCGACGGGCTACAAAGGTCATGTGGGCCAAGAATTCATCCCCAAGCGCCCCGACGCCCTCGCCTCCCTCAAGCAAGGCGTGAAGATTTGCGATGTGTAACCAGCGCTTCTACCACTATGAAAACCTCCCGCCGTTCCGCCCTGAAAACCGCCGCCGCCCTTGCGGGCGTCTCCGTGTTCACGTCGTCCAAAGTCCGCGCTGCTGAAGCCGGTGACTTTTACGTGGCGAAGAACGGGCGCATCAACCAGTCGCTCGTCACCTGGAACTTCCGGCCGCTCACCATCCCGGAACTCGCCAAGTTGTCCGTGAAGTTCGGCGTGAAGTCCGTGGAGCTGATCGGGCCGGAGCATTGGCCCATGCTGAAGGAGCTCGGCCTCAAGTGCGCCATCGCCGGGAGCCACGGCTTCGCGAAGGGTTTCGCGCAGCCGGAGCAGCACGCGGAGTGTCTCAAGGTGCTGGAGCAACGCATCGAACAATGCGCCGCGCACGGCGTGCCCGCGGTCATCACCTTCTCCGGCTTCCGCAAGGGACTGACGGTGGAGGACGCGACGAAGAACACCATCGTCGGCCTGAAGAAAATCGCGCCCTTCGCGGAGAAGCACAAAGTCACCGTCGCGCTGGAGATGCTGAACTCAAAGGTGAACGTCGAGATGAAGGGCCACCCGGATTACTTCTGCGACAACATGGACGTGAGCGTGGACATCCTCAAAGCGGTCGGCTCGCCGTATGTGAAGGTGCTCTTCGACATCTACCACGTGCAGATCATGCACGGAGATGTCATCGCGCGGCTGCGGAAGTATGCGCCCTACATCGCGCACTACCACACGGCGGGCAACCCGGGCCGCAACGAGATTGATGCCACGCAGGAGATCAACTACCCGCCCATCATGCGCGCCATCGCCGAGACGAACTACACCGGCTACGTGGGGCAGGAGTTCATCCCGGTGCGCGACACGGTGAAGTCCATCAACGAGTCCGTGCAACTCTGCGACGTGTGAGCCGGGCGGTGTGCCCCCGTGCCGGCGCGCTTTGAATCACCGCAGTTGCTCCGGCCAGCGTGCCCAGCAAGCCAGTTGTGCCTCCCGGTCGGGCAGGTCTTCATAGTCGGGATTGTTCAGGAAGCGCAGCGGGTAGCCCGGCTCCAACGCGAGCACGGTCACGACCTTCCCGGCAACCGAGAACACGGCCTTCCACGCGCCGCAGCCGATGGTGAACAAAGCGTCGCCGCGTCGCCGGATGCGACGGGTCCGATGCGGCGTCGGGTCAATGGCCAGCAGTTCGATGAGGCGGGGGCGGAAGTCCACTTCCCAAGTGGCCAGCAGCCACTCCGCCTGCGACTGGGCCAGCGGCGCAAACTTCACAGCGAACTGCGGTGGCCCAGCCAGCGCGGCCTCGACCTCCTCCGTCCAGCCGCCGCCCGCGTCGGGAAAGGCATCGAAGGCGGGGATGTAGGGCTTGATGTCAAAGACGGGCGTGCCATCCACCAGATCACACGGGCCGAGGAGGAGTCGCCGCCCCTCGATGCCGAGGAGTTGGACGGGGGTGAGGCCGAGCGGATTGGGCCGATGCGGTGAGCGCGTGGCAAAGACGCCGCGCCGCTGTGCCGGACCGCGCGGGGGCAGCACGAGCGGACGCCAGGAGGCGTTGCGATGGAACCACCAGAGGAGCCAGACGCGGGAGAAACCGTCGAGGTCCTGCAATGCCTGCTGGTAGCCCGGCTCCGGCAGCAGCTCCAGCACGTTGCGCTCCGGCTCATCCTCGGCGGGTTGGTGCAGGGCTTGGAACTTCACCTGCTTGTGGGTGGAGATGAAGCCGATGGGGCGAAGTGTGAGTGAGGATTGCAAGTGTTGGGCGTGAGTCCGCGAGCAAACTGCTGTGCGAATCTTCCGTTCTCAATCCGGCCCGCGCAAGTTTCTAGCACGATGCTTGGCCCCGCGTTTACGAACGTTCATCTTAGAGACGAAAGGGATTCCCAGAATTTGTTTCGAAACTGCTTTAGTTGTCGGCTATGGGCTGATACTCTAAAAATCTAATGCCTATCCAGCAAAAAAGCCCCAAGAAGACCCCGGCAAAGACCCCGGCAAAGACCCCGGCAAAGACCCCCGCAAAGACCCCGGCAACTCCAATTGCCTTTGAAACAGGCCAGATATGGGAGATGGCGGAGTCGAATCTCCGAATCGGCCTCATCGGCAAGACGCTCGTGCATTACAAACACTACCGGGGCGCCTCACCGCGCGCGTCTGTCTCACTCGCGAACAAGGGCGAACTG
>CAMBZO010000399.1 GCA_945872195.1 Akkermansia muciniphila
ATGAAGCCCTTCTGCGGCTTCATCTCCACTTCCTCGTCGGACAGCGCGGTCTGCGAGGCGGGGCACCAGTTCACCATGCGCTTGCCGCGATAGATCAACCCCTTCTTGTAAAGCTCGACGAAGACCTTCTGCACGCAGCGCGAATACTCGGCGTCCATCGTGAAGCGTTCGCGGGTCCAGTCGCACGAGCAGCCGAGCTTCTTGAGCTGATTGATGATGATGCCGCCGTGCTTTTCTTTCCACGACCAGACGCGCTCCAAAAACTTCTCGCGACCGAGATCGTATTTGGTCAGGCGCTCCTCTTTCTTCAGCGCCTTCTCCACCTGCACTTGCGTGGCGATGCCCGCGTGATCGGTGCCGGGCAGCCAGAGAACTTCCTTGCCGTCCATCCGCGCCTTGCGGGCGAGGATGTCCTGAATCGTGTTGTTGAGCACGTGCCCCATGTGGAGCATGCCCGTGACATTTGGCGGCGGGATGACGATGGAGTAGGCCGGGCGCTGCTCGGAGACGCGCGCGGGGTCGGCGGTGAAGCAGCCCTGCTTCACCCAGAAGTCATACCATTTGTCCTCCACGGACTGCGGTTCGTAGGCTTTTGGAATCTCGGTCATGAAAAATTGTTTTTAGCCACAGATTTTCACAGATGAAACACAGATGAATGAAACGCTAATCTGTGTTTCATCTGTGTGAATCTGAGGCCAAGGATTACTTCCTCAGCAGTGCGAACTCCATGCTGTCCACCAGCGCTTGGAGGCTCGCCTCGATGATGTTCTCGCTCACGCCCACGGTGCCCCACTCGCGCTTGCCGTCGGTGGAGGTGATGAGCACGCGGGTCTTCGCGCCGGTGCCGGCCACGCCGTCGAGGATGCGCACCTTGTAGTCGGTAAGCGTGACCTGCTTGAGCTGGGGGAAGGACTTGGCCAACGCGCGGCGGAGCGCGCCGTCGAGCGCGTTCACCGGGCCGTCGCCCTCGGCGACTTCATGGTGAACTTCCTTGCCCACGCGCACTTTGACGGTGGCTTCGTTCGTCGAGGTCTTGCGATTCCCGCGCATGGAAACGTGATAGTCGTCCACGGTGAAGAGCAGCTCGGGGTTGTGGTCGAGGACGCCGCGGATGAGCAGCGCGAGCGATGCCTCGGCGGCCTCGAACTCGTAGCCGCTGTGCTCCAGCTCCTTCACGCGGTCGAGGATCTGTTTCGCCTCCGCCGCATCGTCCGCCAGCTTGAAGCCCAGGTCGCGCGCCTTGAGCAGGATGTTGCTGCGGCCTGAGAGGTCGCTCACGAGGATGTTGCGCTCGTTGCCCACCAGCGCGGGATCAATGTGCTCGTAGCTCGACGCGAGCTTCTGCACCGCGTTGACGTGCGCGCCACCTTTGTGGGCGAACGCGGACGACCCAACCCACGGCTGGCGCGGGTTGTGGCGGAGGTTCGCGATTTCATCCACGAACTGCGAAAGCTCCTTCAGCTTCCGCAGCGACGCGGTGGACAGACACGCCTTGTTCATCTTCAACTGGAGACAAGGGATCACGCTCGTCAGGTTGCAATTCCCCGTGCGCTCGCCGTAACCATTGATCGTCCCTTGCACTTGGCACGCGCCGGCCTCGATGCTCGCCAGCGCGTTGGCCACGCCCAGGCCGATGTCGTCGTGCGTGTGGATGCCCACGCGGCAATTCAGCCGACCAATGGCGTTCTTCGTGATGGCGGCGACTTCGCCCGGCAGGCAGCCGCCGTTCGTATCGCAAAGCACGATCATGTCCGCCCCCGCTTGCTCGGCGGCCTGCCATGTCGCAAGCGCGTATTCGGGATCGAGCTTGTAGCCGTCGAAGCCATGCTCCGCGTCGTAGATGACGTATTTCCCGTGGTCCTTCAGGTAACGCACGGTGTCGCCAATCATGCCGAGGTTTTCATCCGGCGTGCAGCGCAGGACTTCCTTCACGTGCAGCAGGGAGGTCTTGCCGTAGATGGTGACGACGGGCGTCCCCGCCTCGATGAGCAGGCGCACCTGATCATCGCGCTCGACCGCCGTGGCCTTCTTCCGCGTGGAGCCGAAGGCCGCGAGCTTGGCGTGCTTGAACTTGCGGCGCTTGGCCTGCGCGAAGAACTCGATGTCCTTCGGATTGCTGCCCGGCCAGCCGCCCTCGATGTAGTGAATCCCGAACGCATCAATGCGCTCGGCGACGCGGAGCTTGTCCGCGACCGAGAAGTTGACGCCTTCACCCTGCGAGCCATCTCGGAGGGTCGTATCGTAGAGTTCGACAGATGGTTTCATCACAGCCCGCCGCAGCGGGAGCGTGCTTTTTACGGGAAGGGCAGGGGACTGGCAAATCCCAATCGCAGCCCAAGGTTTGCAAACCTGCCCTGTCTCCCGTATTCCACCCTCATGCCGCTGCACCTCATCACCGACGAACGCTGCGTCAACTACCACTCGCCCGGCCACCCCGAGCGACCCCAACGCATCACGGGCACGCTCGAAAAACTCCGCACCCAGCAGGAACTCAAGCTCACTTGGGACCAACCCGCCGACGTGCCGGAGGAAGCCCTCCTCCGCGCGCACACGAAGGAGCACCTCGCCCGCGTGAAGGCCCCCACCGACGCCTTCGACGCCGACACCCCCGTGCACCCCGGCATCCACGCGCACGCGCTGCGCTCCATCGGCGGCGGACTCCGCGCCCTCGCCCTCGCGCGGAAGGGCGGGATGCCCTTCAGCCTGCTGCGCCCGCCCGGCCACCACGCCTTGGGGAACCGCGCCATGGGTTTCTGCTACCTCAACCAAGTCGCCATCACCGCCCTCGAAGCCCTCGCCACCGGGGCGAAGCGCGTGGCCGTTTACGACTTCGATGTCCACCACGGCAACGGCACCGAGGCCATCCTCCTCGGCCAGCCCGGCGCGTTCTTCCACTCCATCCACCAACACCCGTGCTACCCCGGCACCGGCACGCAGAACGTCGGCGACAACTGCTTCAACTACCCCCTCGCCCCGCGCACCCCGCGCGCCGACTACCGCAAGACCCTCACCCGCGCCCTCGACGCCCTCAAAGCGCAGCAGCCCGACGTGGTCGTCGTCAGCGCCGGCTTCGACGCCTACGCGCG
>CAMBZO010000400.1 GCA_945872195.1 Akkermansia muciniphila
GGCGCGGCGCGGCGCGCGGCCTGCGCGACGTGATGCTCTTCACGCTTGGCACCGGCGTGGGCGGCGCGGCGATGGTGGATGGCCATCTGCTGCGCGGCGCGATTGGTCGCGCCGGGCACCTCGGCCACATCACGGTGGACTGGAACGGCCCGCGCGATGACTTCAACACCGCTGGCTCGCTGGAGCACTTCATGGGCAACAAATACATCCGCGAGCGGACCAAGGGCCGCTTCGCCAGCACGCACGAACTGGTCGCCGCCGCCGTGCAAGGCGACGCGGGCGCGCAGGAAATTTGGGACCGCTCCGTGCGCGCGCTGGGCTGCAGCATCGGCTCGCTCATCAACGTCCTCGACTCCGACGCCGTGATCATCGGTGGCGGCATCGCGCGCGCGGGCGACGCGCTCTTCGCGCCGCTGGAACGCTACGTCCGCCACTACGAGTGGCAGGCCGGCGGCCATCAGGCGAAGATTCTCCACGCGGAACTCGGCGACTACGCCGGGGCTTACGGTTCGGCGGCGAATGCGCTGGGTTTCAACCCGGCAGCGAAGCGGTAGTCGGCACTTCCGCGCTATCCATCCGCGGGCCTCGCCTGCTAGAAACGCCATCGCAATGCAGCCAAACTCTTTGACTCAGGACTATATCGCCCGCTGCCGCACCCTGCTTGACGTGGTGGAGCGGCAGACGCCGGCCATCCAGCAGGCCGCCGACTGGTTCGCGCAGACGATTCTCGCGGGGCGGATGGTTCACCTCTTCGGCTCGGGGCACAGCCGCATCCTCGTCGAGGAGATGTGGCCGCGCTACGGGTCGTTCCCCGGTTTCAACCCCATCGTCGAGCTGTCGCTGTCGTTTCACAATCTCGTCGTCGGCGCGAACGGGCAGCGGCAGGCGATGTTCCTCGAAAATGTCTCCGGCCTCGCCGAGCGCATCCTCCGCAACTTCGACTTGTCTTCGCAGGACTGCGCGCTCGTGGCGTCGTCGTCGGGCTGCAACGTCGTGCCCGTCGAGATGGCGGAGCAGTTTCGCAAACGCGGTGTGAAGGTCGTTGCCATCATCAGCCGCGCGCACTCGGAGGCGAGCACGAGCCGACACGCGAGCGGGAAGAAGCTCCAAGACTTCGCCGACCTCGTCCTCGACACTGGTGCGCCCGTGGGCGACGCGATGGTGAAGGTGCCGGGCCTCGACACGCCAGTCGCGCCCGGCTCCACCATCGGCGGCTGCGCGTTGGTGAACGCCATTAAGGCCGAAGTCGCCGCGCGCCTCACGCTGGCGGGGCAACCGCCGAAGGTGCTGACGGCCGGAGCCCTCGTCGGAACCGCGAAGGCCACGGAGCTTTTTGAAGCGGCTTACGACGAGCACGCACGGCGCATGGCAAAACTCTACGAAAACTTGGGTCAGAAAACTTGAGCCACAAAGAGGCACCGTAGGCACAAAGAGGAAAACTTCTTCTGCGCCTTCTGCGCCTCTTTGTGGCAAATCAAAAGCATGAAACCTCAACCCTTGCGGACCACGGTCATCGGCAGCTACCCGTTCCCCGGCTGGCTGGAATTCGCCTGCCAAAACCTCGGCCAGTTCGGCGACGCGGACCGCGCGGAGATGGTAGACGACGCCGTGGCCATCGCGGTGAAGGACCAGCTCGACGCTGGCCTCGATGTCATTACGGATGGCGAGCAGACGCGGCTGGACTTCAACCTGAGTTTCTACGGCTTCATCGAGGGCATCGAACTGGAGAGCGCGCCGCCGCGTCGCTTCGGCCCGCCCGCGCACGATCAGCGCGGGAAGCACAAGGTCATCGGTGAGTTGCGCGCGCCGCGTGGGCTCGGAGCGGTGGAAGACTTTGAGCGGTTGAAGCGCACCGCTCAATCGGCAATCGGCAATCAGCAATCGGCAATCACGCTGAAGGCCAGTGTTCCCGGGCCTTACACGTTGAGCGGGCGGCTGCTGCCGAATGAGCAATACAAGAACCGCTGGGAGCTGACCGAGGCGTTGCTGCCGCTGGTGCGCGGCGAGTTGGAGGCGCTGGTGCGCGCGGGCTGCACGGAGATCTGCGTGGATGAGCCGAGCATGAGCTGCTACGCGCATCGCGAAGACCCGACGCGCTTCGTGAACATTTTCAACCGCACGGTCGAGGCGGTTGCCGAGAAGTGCCATCTCAGCACGCACCTGTGCTTTGGGAACTACAAGGGCCGCGCCGTCGGGCCGCGCCGTTACGCGCCGATGTTCCCGGCGTTCCTCGAACTGCACGTGGACGAAATCCACGTCGAGATGGCGAGCCGCGAGTTTGCGGAGCTGGAGGTCATCGCCGAGATCGCGAAGCGCCACATCGCCGCCGTGGGCATCGTGGACGTGAAGAGCTACTACATCGAGACGCCGGAGGACATCGCGACGCGCGTGCGTGCCTGTCTGAAGCACGCACCGCCGGAGAAGCTCGCCTTCGCGCCGGACTGTGGCCTCTCGCAAACCGCGCGCTGGGCGGCGAAGCAGAAGCTGGCGAGCATGGTCGCTGGCGTCGCGCAGGTGAGAGCTTTAATTTGAGCCACAGATGAAATACAGATGGAACTCAGAGAAGAGCAGTCGCAGGCTTTCAACCGTGTTCAATTCGTGGCTAACACCAACTCATGATTAAGCCCTTGCTCCAAGACGATGCGTTGCTCGCGGATGTTGATGCCGCGAAGTCCGATCGTCCGAACTTCCGACTATGGTGGCTGGGCCAGAGCGGGTTTCTTATGCAGTTCAACGGGCGGCACGCGCTGGTGGACCCGTATCTCTCCGACTCGCTCACTGTCAAATACGAGCAGTCGGACAAGCCGCATGTGCGCATGACGGAGCGGGTGATCGCGCCGGAGCGGCTGGGCTTCGTGGATGTGGTGTCGAGCAGCCACAACCACACCGACCACTTCGACCCGGACACGCTCAAGCCGTTGCTCGTGGCAAAGCCCGCGCTGCCGCTCATCTTGCCGGAGGCAAATCGCGGCGCAGGGGCGTTCCGCATCGGGCTGAGTCTGAAGGCGGCGAATCTCATCGGCGTGCGGGCGGGTGATGTGAAGTCAGCGGGCGGATTCACGTTCAACGGGATTCCCGC
>CAMBZO010000401.1 GCA_945872195.1 Akkermansia muciniphila
CGGCCAGAAGAACACCGTCATCCTCTTCTTCCCGCTCGCCTTCACGGGCGTTTGCACCACGGAGATGTGTGACATCACCGCCGGCCTTTCCGCCTACTCCGGCCTGAATGCCGACGTGATCGCCATCAGCGTGGACAGCCCCTTCGCGCAGGAAGCCTGGGCCAAGCAGCACAACATCGGCATCACCATCGCCAGCGACCTCAACAAGAAGACCGCCACCGATTACGGCGTGCTGCTGCCTGACCTCGGCGGGTTCGGTGCCGTCAGCGCGCGCGCTGCCTTCGTCGTGGACAAGGCGGGGGTCGTGCAATACAGCGAGCAGACCGCGACCGTGAAGGACCTGCCGAACTTCGCCGCCGTGAAGGAAGTGTTGGCCAAGCTCCAGTAACCCGCGTGGCCCTCCCACCGTCCAAGTCACCACTATGAAAACTCTCTCCCGCCTCTGCGCCTCTGCGGCTCTCGCCCTCACCGGCCTGACCGCCGCTGCGGCCGAACTCAAAGCAGGCGATCCCGCCCCGGACTTCAAACTCCAGGGCAGCGACGGCAAGACCTACAGCCTCGCCGATTTCAAGGGCAAGAAAGCCATCGTCATCGCGTGGTTCCCGAAAGCTTTCACCGGCGGTTGCACGGCTGAGTGCAAGGCCCTCAAGGCGGACGGCGCGGTCCTCCGCAAGTTCGACGTGGCCTACTTCACCGCCAGCGTGGACGCCGTCGAAGGTGAAAAGGGCAACGCCGCCTTCGCGAAATCCCTCGATCTCGACTACGCCATCTTGAGCGACCCGAAGAAGGACACCGCCAAGGCGCTCGGCGTGCTGAACGAAAAGGGCATGGCCTCCCGCTGGACCTACTACATCGGCAAGGACGGCAAAATCCTACACGTGGACAAGGCCGTGAAGCCCGCCACCCACGCCACGGACATCGCCGCCAAGCTCAAGGAGCTCGGCGTGGCAGAGAAGAAATAAGCCAATCCACAACCTCTCTCGAAATCCCCGACCTCTCACGAGGCCGGGGATTTTTCTTGGAGCGCTCCGCCACGCATTCAGCATTGCGACACAGCGGTCCTCCCGGTATTGCAATCCCGCCTTGGCGTCCGCGCCGCGCACCCATGAGTGATATTCTCGTTATCGGCCACCGCAATCCTGACACGGACGCCATTTGCTCGGCCATCGGCTACGCCGAGTTCAAGCGCCGCACCGGCATGCGCAACGTCGAGGCCGCGCGGTGTGGCGACACCAACGACCGCATTGATTTCGTTCTCAAGACGTTCCTCGTCCCGCCGCCGCGCTTCGTCGCGGACGTGTCCCCCAAAGTCCGCGACGTGATGCAATCCAATGTCGTCGCGGTCTCCCCCACCGCGTCCATCGCCGAGGCGCTGGGCATCATGGACGACCGCAACATCCGCGTGCTGCCCGTGCTCAACGAGGATCGCTCCTGCCGCGGCCTGCTCTCCCTCTTCAAGTTGAGCAAGTTCTTCTTCCCTTCCGGCACCGGCCTCTTCGATTCGCGCCGGGTCGTCTCCTCCATCCGCAACCTCGCCCGCACGCTCGATGGCAAAATGCTTTTCTCCGTCGAGCCGGACCGCGAGGAAGACCTCATCCTGATGGTCGGCGCGATGAGCTTGGAATCCTTCTCCGAACGCCTCGCCAGCTACCCGCATGAGAAGCTTATCGTTGTTGTGGGCGACCGCTGGGACATCCAAAACATCGCCATCCGCGAGCGCGTGCGGTTGGTCATCGTCACGGGTGGCCTGCAAGTGGAGCCGAAGACCGTCGAGGCTGCGAAGAAGAACGAAGTCAGCCTCATCCTCTCGCCGCACGACTCCGCCACCACCTCCATGCTCTGCCGTGGCGCGATTCCTGTGAGCCACATGCTTCACGAGCACTTCCTCACCTTCCGCGAGGACGAATCCCTCACCGAGGTGCAGCCCGTCGCGACCGCGTCCATCTTCCAGGCTTTCCCCGTGCTGGATCAATCCGGCCGCACCGTGGGCATCCTGTCCAAGTCCGACTTCCTCAAGAAAGTGGACCGCAAGCTCATCCTCGTGGACCACAACGAGCTTTCCCAAGCCGTCGCCGGAGCGGACAAAGTCGAGATTCTGGAAATCATTGACCATCACCGTATCGGCGCGCTGACCACGCAGCAGCCCATCCTCTTTCGCAACGAACCCGTCGGCTCCACCAGCACCATCGTCGCCGACTGCTTCTTCCGCTACAACGTCGAGCTGCCACCCAGCATCGCGGGCCTGCTTCTCGCCGGACTTGTCTCCGACACGCTCAACCTTACTTCGCCCACCACCACTGCGCGCGATGCGGAAATCCTCGCCAAGCTGGAAACCATCTCTGGCGTCAACGCCACCGAGTTCACCGAGAAACTGTTCGCTTCCGGCTCCGTGCTGACCACCAAGCCCGCCGCGCAGGCCATCACCACCGACTGCAAGGAATACCTCGAAGGCGGACGAGCCTTCAGTGTCGCGCAAATCGAGGAACTGGGGTTCGACCAATTTTGGAAGCGCAAGGCCGAGGTGCTGGCCGCGCTGGAGGAACACCGCGCGGAGCATGGCTACTTCTTCGCCGCCCTACTGGTGACCGATGTGGTGCTGCAAAGTTCTCTGCTGCTGCTGGCGGGCGCGAAGACCTTCGTGGAGAAGGTGGATTACCCCAAGCTGGAACCCGGCATCTTTCAGCTCGACGGCGTCGTCTCCCGCAAGAAGCAACTCCTGCCCTACCTCACCCACGCGCTCGCGCAGGTCAAGGCGTGAGCGATCGGCGGGATTGAGGTCCGAGCCTGACGAGCATCCTACCGGGCCATGTCTGCGCGAAAGGGCCGGGGGCGAAACCCAAACCAACTGCCAGCAACGAGGAGGCCGAACACGGTGTAGCAGACTACGAACACCCAAGGCGGGGCTTGATAGAAGAGGAGCTGGTGCAGCCAGTGGCTGATGAATGTCCCTTCGTAGGTGATGTCGCCAGCTTGCTCGCGAAGCCACATCTCCAACGTCGTCAACGGGCAAACCACTCCGAACCACGCCTGCGCGACCACCACGCCGATCGCCACGAGATGGGACAGGCGGAACCACGG
>CAMBZO010000402.1 GCA_945872195.1 Akkermansia muciniphila
TTCGCGATGCGCGGCGTGCCGCGGCTGCGCCGGGCGATTTCGTGCGCGCCCGTCTCGTCAATCTCCACGTTCAACAGGCGCGCGGAGCGGACGACGATTTTCTGAATCTGCGCGACCTCGTAGTAATCCAGCCGCTCGCGCATGCCGAAACGCGTGAGCAAGGGCGCGGAGAGCAGGCCGCTGCGCGTGGTCGCGCCGATGAGCGTGAAGCGCGGGAGATTCAGCCGCACGCTGCGGGCGTTTGGCCCCTGATCGATGATGATGTCCAACTTGAAGTCCTCCATCGCCGGGTAGAGATACTCCTCGATGGTCTTTTGCAGCCGGTGGATTTCATCGATGAAGAGAACGTCGCCTTC
Source organism: Akkermansia muciniphila (assembly GCA_945872195.1). Classification (GTDB taxonomy): domain Bacteria; phylum Verrucomicrobiota; class Verrucomicrobiia; order Limisphaerales; family SXTU01; genus SXTU01. The sequence goes on from CAMBZO010000402.1 coordinate 357, forward strand.
CTCGAGATTCGTGAGCAGGCCGGCGAGGTCGGCGGCCTTCTCGATGGTCGGGCCGCTGGTGGCCTTGACGTTCGCGCCCATCGCTTTCGCAAGGATGTTCGCGATGGTCGTCTTGCCGAGGCCGGGCGGGCCGGAAAGGAGAATGTGGTCGAGCGCCTCACCGCGCTGCTTGGCGGCTTGCACGGAGATTTCGAGCCGTTCCTTGACCTTCGCCTGCCCCGTGAAGTCCGCGAAGACGGACGGGCGCAGCGTCGTTTCCAGCGCGGGCTCGGGATTGTTGAGGGTGGCAAGCGGTCGGTCGGCCATGTCCAAAAGGATGCGAGAGCAGGCGAGGCAGCGGCAAGGGGAAAGGCGGATTGAGGAGTCGAAGCGACCGCGCCGCCCATCCGCGCGACGCGGACACCGGCAGTTGCCACGCACCGGCGTTTTTTTCTCAGCCTGTCTTGCGAGCGATTCGCTCGTCTCCTACCTTCCGCGCCGCATGTCGAAGCCGCCACCCGCCAACCTCATCCGCCTCCGCGGGGTGCGGCACAACAATCTCAAGGGCTTCGACCTCGATCTGCCGCTCGGCAAGCTCATCGTCGTCACCGGCTTAAGCGGCTCCGGCAAAAGCTCGCTCGCGTTCGACACGCTTTTCGCCGAGGGCCAGCGGCGCTACATCGAGACCTTCTCGCCCTACGCGCGGCAGTTCTTCGACCGGATGGACAAGCCGGCGGTGGACAGCATCGAGGGCATCCCGCCGGCCATCGCCATCGAGCAGCGCAACGCCGTCCGCAGCACGCGCAGCACCGTCGGCACGATGACGGAAATCTGCGACCACCTGAAAGTCCTCTGGCCGCACCTCGCCACGCTGCATTGCCGCCAGTGCGGGCAGCCGGTGGCGAAGGAGTCGCCGCAGCGGGTGTGGGACAAGTTGAAGTCAGCAGTCAGCAGTCAGCAGTCAGAATGCCTCGTGACGTTCGACCTCGCGCTGTCAGAGAAGCTCTCGCTGAAGGAGTCGCTCGACCTCATTGCCAAACAGGGCTACCAGCGGCTGCTGGTGAACGGCGAAGTCATGCGCATCGAAGACACCGCCTCCCATTCCGCATTCCGCACTCCGCACTCCGCATTAACCGTTCTCCAAGACCGCCTCAAGCTCACCGCCGCCCACCGCGCCCGCTTCATCGAAGCCTGCGAGCAAGCCTACCACTTCGGCAAAGGCAAGCTGGCCGTGCGTGTTGTGTCGGAGCCCTCGACCATTCCGCATTCCGCATTCCGCTCTCCGCATTTCTTCTCCAACCGCTTCCACTGCGCTGCCTGCGACCTCTCCTACCGCGAAGCTTCCCCCGCGCTCTTCAGCTTCAACCACCCCGTCGGCGCGTGCCCGACGTGCAAGGGCTTCGGGCGCATCATCGGCATTGATTACGCGCTCGCCCTACCCGACCACTCGCTCACGCTGAGCGGCGGCGCAGTCCGGCCGTGGCGCACCGGCACCGGCGCGGAGTCGTTGGCCGACATGGCGAAGTTCTGCAAGAAGCTCCGCGTGCCGATGGACGTCCCGTTCCGCGACCTCAGCGCCGAACACCAGAGCTGGGTCATCGAAGGCGACCCCGGTTACGACTCGACCGACCCTGCCAACTCCTGGCCGAAGAAGTGGTATGGCGTGAAAGGCTACTTCCGCTGGCTGGAGAGCAAGAGCTACAAGATGCACGTCCGCGTCCTCCTCTCGCGCTACCGCAGCTACACCCGTTGCGAAACCTGCGACGGGAAACGCTTTCAACCCGAGGCGCTGCTCTACAAGGTGGGAATGGGGAATGGGGAATGGGGAATAGGGGGGAACTCTGCCGCACCGCTGACCTTGGCCGACTTCTACTCGCTACCCGTCAGCCGCGCCCTCGCTGTCACCACCGCCCTGCACGAACGCCTGTTCCCCATTCCCCATTCCTCATTCCCCATTCCCTCCCCCTCCCCGCTCGCCCACGCCCTCGAAGAAGTCCGTTCCCGCCTCGCCTACCTCGTCGAAGTCGGCCTGGGCTACCTCACGCTCGACCGCGCCACGCGCACGCTCTCCGGCGGCGAGACCGAGCGCGTGAACCTCACCACCTGCCTCGGCACGCGCCTCGTCAACACGCTCTACGTCCTCGACGAGCCGAGCGTGGGCCTGCACCCGCGCGACACCGCGCGCCTCGTCACCATCCTCCAGCGCCTGCGCGACCTCGGGAACACCGTCGTCGTCGTTGAGCACGAAGCCGCCGTGATGCGCGCCGCCGACCAAATCGTGGACCTCGGCCCCGGCCACGGGGAAACCGGTGGAGAACTCATCTTTCAGGGAACGCTCGCTGAGTTGCTCACTCACCCCGTCTCGCTCACCGGGCAATACTTGAGCGGGCGGAAGCGCGTGGAGACGCGCGAGCGGCGGCCCGTTCGTGGCGAAGCAGGTGAGAAAGCGGGAAAGCGAGAAAATGAGACGGACTCCCAAGCCCACTCTCCCACTTTCCCACCTGCCCACTTTCTCACTCTCTCCGGTGCCAACGCCCACAACCTCAAAAACCTCACCTTCTCCATCCCGCTGGGTCGCTTCGTCTGCCTCACTGGCGTGAGCGGCTCGGGCAAGTCCACCCTCGTCCGCGACTGCCTCCTCCCCGCGCTCCAAGCCAAACTCCACGCCGCGCAAGCCGTCGCCAAAGCCTCCGACCGCCTCGATGCCACGGACAGCGACGCCAGCGACGAACCCGC
>CAMBZO010000403.1 GCA_945872195.1 Akkermansia muciniphila
CTCGTCTTCAGCCTTATGCTCAACGCCTACACCGGCACGACGGTGAGCGGCCGCGAGGTGATTGATGAACTGGCGGTGCTGCTGGCGAATTTCAGCGGTAAGTCGGACGGCCCTTGAGCCATCGCTCAAGACCGGCCTGTCTCAGTGAGAGTTATCCACACCCGCAGCGCTTCGGTCGCACCCCACGCCTGCGCGTCGCAGCCGCGTTGGGTGTGAGGGGCGTCGCCGTCCACGATCTCGGGGAGGTGGCCGAGGCAGCCGGTGGCGAGCAGGTCGCTCGCGCTGCCGAGGTAGGCGCGCGCGGCGGCAACGGCTTCGGGCGCGGAGTCGTGGGCGCGGGCGAGGGCTTCGCAGAAGACGGGGAAGGTCCAGGTCCACGCGGTGCCGTTGTGGTAGGCGGGTTTGCGGCGCGTGTCTTCGTCGCCGACGTAGTGGCCCCAGTAGGGATTGGTGGGGTCGTTGAGCAACTGTCCGCCGGGGCCGTGAATCGGGAGCGGGGGCGAGACGGGCAAGGGCGCGAGCGAGCGTAGCGCGCCGGGGATGACGAGGTGGCGCAGCGCGGCGTCCACGGTGCGACGGGCGCGTTCGCCGCTGACTAGGCCGAGGCTGATGGGGAAGAGGCAGTTGCTGCGCAGCGCTTCATCGCGCACGGCGTCGCGGGCGGAGACGCCGGGGCGGGCGAGGAGCACGTCGGCGAACCAGCCTTGGTCTTCGAGCCAGAAGTGTTCGTTGAGCGAAGTCTCGGCGCGCGCAGCCAGTTCACTCCAGGCTTCACCATCCGGCGCGACGCCGAGGCGGTCGAGCTGGCGCAGTAGCCGAATCCACAGGGCTTGAATCTCAATCGGGTAGCCTTCGCGCGGCGTGCCGGCGGGGTAGTTCGTGTCCATCCAGGTGAAGTGGCTCGGGCTCCAGACCAGCCCGCTCGCGGTGTCCACGCGAATGCCATTCGGCGTGCCGCGCAAGTAGCCGAGCGCGATGGAGCGGAGCACATCCGCGATGGAGCGCCCCGAAGCATCCACGGCAGTCGAATAGAACTCCGCGACTTTGGACTTTGGACCTTGGGCTTTGGACTCCGCCTCCACCGCCGCCGCAAAGTCTTCGGCGACCACGCCATACCACAGCGGCGCATCGCTTGTGTCGCGGTTGCTGGCGTTGTCGCCGTAGATGGCGTTGGGCAGCGTGCCGTGCTCCGCGAAGCGGCCGAACGTGATGAGGATTTGCTTCACCTCATCGCGCAAGCTGGCGGCGAGCAGCCCGCGCGCGCAGATGAGCGTGTCGCGGCCCCAGTCGAGGAACCACGGGTAGCCGGCGATGACGGTTTGGCCGGCACCACGGCGGACGACGAAGGCGCGGAGAGAGCAGCGGAGTTGGTCGGCAAAGCTCGGCGGCGGCGCAGAGGATTCCGCGTCGGTGAAGCGGAACACGGCGGGGGCGAATTGCTCTTCCACCTCGGCACTCGCGGCGAGCGTGACTGCCTCGCCCCGAGGCAAAGGGAGTTCAAACCAGCCGGGACTGAACGCGTCGCCGCAGCCCTCCTGACCGCGTGTGGCCTCAACGGGATGTGGGATGTTCACGGACCATTCGCCTTCAGGATGGTAACGGCCCGCGTCGGCCCAGACCTTGAGCTGGCGGCTGGCGTCGGGGGTGAAGGCGAAACCGGCGCGGCCTTGGAGCGAGTGCGAGTGCGCGGCGAAGTGCTGCTCGCTGCCGGGATTCCGCTTCGTCTCACAGTGGAAGCTGCGGTCCTCGATGTCGAAGCGGACGGTCAGGCCCACACTACATTCCACCGGCAGTTCACGGCCCAGCGCGGGCGCGTGCGGCGAACGGACGAAGCGCAGGAGCGTCGTGTTCTTGCCGGGCACCATGTCGGCGAGAAGTTGGATCTCGACGCTGCGGCCATCGCCGGCGCTGGCGACAAACTTCCAGACCGCCGGCGGGCCGGGCGTGAAGGAGACAAGGTTGTCGGCGTTGAGCGCGGTGATGAAGCCGTCGGCGTTCACCCACGCGCGCATCCGCTTCACGAAGACATGGCGGTCCACGGGGACGCTGGCGTGTAGGTTCGCGCCGAGGAGGCAGTCGTATTTCGAACGGACGGTGCCGAGGTCCACGCAGAGGCGGGACATGGCACCGGTGCCGTTGGTGAGCAAGGCGACGGAGGAGTCAAGAGTGAAGAGTGAAGAGTGAAGAGTTGGCTCCGGTGGGAGGAAACGGAGGGTGCTGCTGGCGGTGGCGGGCGTGGCGTTCAGGCGATCGAGGGAGAGAACGGCGTCGCCGGAAAAGTCGCTTGGCGAGAAGCATGCGATGTGGCCATCGGCAGCGAGAATGGAGTCGGTATGTGCCGGCGGTTTGCAACCGCCGTCGGTGGGTGACGGACGGCGACTGGAAGCCGCCGGCACGAGCGTCGCGCGAAAGGGCGCGGTGTCGCGCACCAGCAGCCAGTGGCCGGGCGGGACGAGCAGGACGCGTTTTGTGTCCGCGAGCATCCACTCCACGACGGGGGCGTAGGCGCTGTCGGCGCGCTGCGATAGTTGGGCGAGAAAGGCTTTCGGGTCCGCGTTCACTTGGGCGGCGAGGTCACGCCAGTTCGTCACGCCGAGTTGCTCGATGGGCCGCGCGTGCGCAAGAGCGGTGAGGGCGAAGGCGGCTTGGGCGCGGGCCTGACGGTAGGCGTCGCCGTGCAGGCCGACGGGTTTGTCCGTGCTGCTGAGGCAGTGCGCGGCTCCAGCGCTGAGGGTGAAGGTGATTTTGCCGTCGTGGACTTCGCGGCGCGGGAGGAATCGTTCGGTCTGGGAGAGCAAGTCATGCCGAACCGCGTCTGAGGCGAGGTCGAGCGTCAGGCGGTGGTCGCGCTCAGGGTCGGTATTCACGAGCACCAGCACGGAGTCGCGGCCTTCCTCGGAGTCGCGGCGGAGCGCGTAGATGACGGAGTCGGAGGGGCTGACGCGGGTGAGCTTTGCGCCGTCGAAGAACGCGGGATGGTCGGCGAGCAACGCGTTCAGCCGCGCGAGTTCGGGGACGATGTTCAGCTCGCTGCCCCAGGCCAGCGCG
>CAMBZO010000404.1 GCA_945872195.1 Akkermansia muciniphila
GCGACGCTCGCCACGCTCTTCATCCTCCCCTCCGTCTTCGCGGTGGTGATGTCCGGCAAGCACACCCGCTCCGCCAGCCTCGACCCGGATGACGCGGACAGCCCGCAGTTCAGCACCGCCAAATGAATCTCACCATGAAACCCAACTCCCCGAGCGCAGACGTAGGCATCCGCGCTCCAGCCGCATTGGCCTTCGCGCTGGCAATCTTCGCCTCGCCCCTGCTCGCCGCCGACGCTCCCGCCGTCCGCGTCGCCACGCCCACGCGCGGCGACATCCACCGCTTCGTCACGCAGCCCGGCACCATTCGCCCGCTCCAGCAGGCGACGCTTTACGCGCGCGTGCCGGGCTACTTGAAGAGTATCGCCGTGGACAAGGGCGATGCCGTCAAGACCGGCGCGCTGCTGGCCGAACTCGAAGCCCCCGAACTGCTCGTGGACCTCGCCCGCGCCCGCGGCGAACTCGCCAAGGCCAAGGCCGACACCGCCCGTGCCGGAGCCGAGTTGGCGAAATCTCAGGCCGACATCGCGCGCGTCCAAGCCGAGGCGGCGCTGGCCGGCGCGATGGCCAACAAGGCGCAGGCTGAGCTAATCGCGGCGAAGGCCGTCGCCGCCCGCGCGCAAGCCGAGCTGCCGAAAGCCCAGGCGGAATTTGACCTCGCCAAGCTGGACTACGACCGACTCGCCGAGGGCCGCCGCAAGGCCCCCGACCTCGTGGTGCCCGCGCAAGTGGACGCCGCCAAGGCGCGGCTCGAAACCACCCGCGCGCAAATGGGCGTGCTCAGAGCCGCCGTGGAAGCCGCCGCCGCCGAGGCCGAAGCCGTCAGCGCTCGTCGCGCCGGTGCCGAGGCCACCATCCAAGCCGCGCGCGCCCAAACCGAGGCGGCGCAGGCCAGTCACGCCGCCGCCCGCGCCGTGGTCGGCGCTTATCAGGCGGGCGTCGAAGTCGCGGAGGCGAACCTCGAACGCACTTCCACCCTCGCTCAGTTCACCCGGCTCACCGCGCCGTTCAGCGGCATCATCACCGCGCGCTTCGTGGACCCCGGCGCGTTCATCCCCGCCGCGCCCGCGCCGAACGCCGCGCTCGTGACGCTCATGGACTTCGACACCGTGCGCGTGCAGGTGCCGATGACGGAGCTGGAAGCCGCGCTCGTCGCGAAGGGCCAGCCGGTGAAGGTCGCGCTCGACGGCTTGCCCGGAAAACTCTTCGAGGGCCAAGTCACGCGCTTCTCCGGCGCGCTGGACGAGGCGACGAAGACGATGCTCGTCGAGGCCGAGTTGCCGAACCCCGGCCACAAGCTGCGCCCCGGAATGTATGCCACCGTGCGCGTGGGCGTGGAGCAGCACACGAACGTGCTGCTCGTCCCGACCGAGGCGCTGGTGATGGAGAAGGCCAACGCGTTCCTCTTCCTCGTCGCCGACGGCAAGGCGAAGAAGACGCCGGTGAAGCTTGGCTTCAACGACGGGGCGAAGGTGGAAGTCATCTCCGGCCTCGCGGAGACGGCGAAGGTGATTCTCGTTGGGAAACTCGCGCTGGCCGATGGACAGGCCGTGAACGTGCAGGAGAGCAAGTGAAGGATTCAGTGTTCAGTGTTCAGTGTTCAGCCTTCGCGGCGCTGCTGTGCTTCAGCCTCGTCGCCACGGCCGCGACGAACCAACCCATTGACCTCCCCACCGCTCTCAAGCTGGCTGGTGCGCAGAACCTCGACGTGCAGCTCGCCCGCGAGCGATTGCGCGAGGCGCAGGCCAACCACGACGCCGCGCTCTATAACTTCTTCCCGTGGCTGTCCCCCGGGGTCGCCTTCAAACGGCACGAGGGTCGCCTCCAAGATGTCGGCGGCACGATCCTCGACACCACCAAGCAGAACTACACCGCCGGCCTCAACGTCGAGGCTCGGCTGGAGTTGGGCGAGACGTGGTTCAAAGCCCTCGCCGCCAAACAGCTCGCGCTCGCCGCCGACCACGCCGTCGAGGCACAGCGGCAAGAGAGCGTCTTCCTCGCCGCGCTCGGCTACTTCGACCTCGTAAAAGCCCGCGCCACCACCGCCGTTGCCGCCGACGCCGCGCGCATCGCCGGTGACTACGCCGACCAACTCCAGCGCGGCGTCGAGCTGGGCCTCACTTTCAAGGGCGACGCCCTCCGCGCGCGCGGCCAGGCCGAGCGCAACCAACTCGCCGTGCAACAAGCCACCGAGCAGCAGCGCATCGCCGCCGCCCGACTCGCGCAAGTCCTGCGGCTTGACCCTTCAGTTGATCTGCTTCCCGCTGACAACGAGTTGCTCCCGGTCATCCTCACTTCCACAAACGCCGCGCTTGATTCACTCGTGGCCCAAGCCCTCAGCACGCGGCCCGAACTGAAGCAAGGCGCGGCCCTCACCGCCGCCGCAAAGAAGACACGTGCCGCCGCCACCGTCGGGCCGCTGATTCCCAGCCTCGGCGCGCAGGCGTTCCTCGGCGGTCTGGGCGGCGGACGCGGCAGCAGCACCGGCAGTTTTGGCGACACCGAGAGCGTCGCGCTCACGCTCGGCTGGCGGCTTGGCCCCGGCGGCATTTTCGATTCTGCCCGCGAGCAGTCCGCCACCGCCCGCCTCGCCGCGACCTCGCTCGCCGCCGACAAGGCGAAGGACGAAATCATCCGCCAAGTCGTCGAGGCCCACACCCGCGTTCACTCCCTCACCGCCCAGCTCGCCACGCTGAAACGCTCTCTCGCCACGGCGGAAGAAGCCTTCCGCCTCACCCGCGAGCGCAAGGAACGCGGCTTCGGCGTCGTGCTGGAAAACATCTTCGCCGAACAGGAACTGACCCGCGCCCGCAGCGACTACGTGGCGGCGGTGGCGGAGTTCAACAAGGCCCAGCACACGCTTCTGCGCGCGACCGGCCACTGACGTGCGCAACGGGGCCGGTTATCTGGCGTATCGCCAGGAAAAACTGGCTTTCGGCTCAGCCATTTGCTGACGAACCCGCTGTTGCCTCAGTCCATGCCGGGTGCTACGCTCTCTTACCTTAGAAAAATGTCTGACAACCAACACAAGCCGGAGAACGGCAAGAA
>CAMBZO010000405.1 GCA_945872195.1 Akkermansia muciniphila
CGTCACGCCAAGAAATCCGGGGCGCGCGCTGTTGCGCACGAAGGGCCGCCCCTGCATCAAGTCCACGAACCCCGGCGCGGTGTCACCGGACTTGTCCAGCAGCTTGTTCAAGACGCAGCCCATCGCGGGCCGGCCGCCGACGCCGGGCAAATCCTTCTCCGTGAATCCCGACTGGCATTGGAAGGCGTCGTGCTTGCCGTCCGCGCCCACGAGCGACCGGAGGAAAACGTATTTGTCCGCGTGAGCCGCGAGCCGGGGAAGCAGCTCGGTGAGGTGCAGGCCGGGAATCTTGGTGCGGATGGACCCGAACTCGCCGCGAATCTCCACGGGCGCGTTGGGTTTCGGATCGATCAAATCCATCTGCGGCGGCCCACCGTCGAGGTGGATGTTGATAATCGCCTTGTTGGACGAGCGAATTCCCGCAGCCGCCTCACCGCGCAACACGTCCGTCAACGTCAGCGCCCCGAACCCGAGCGCACCAGCCTTCAGGAAGCTGCGCCGTTGGAGTCCGTCGCAGTGGCGGACCGGGCCGCCGTGAAGCGTGATGGTGGGGGCGTGCATATGTCCAAACCTACGGCCCCGGTCGGTAGGCGACAATGGTAATCATGCCCAGCCGCGAACCCGTCCGCTCGACGCGTCCCCTCACTGCGGGCTTGCCTCCCGGCGCGCTTCGCGTAAATCCGCAGCGATGCACGACGGTAACGCACGGTCTCCACTCGCCCCGGTTTTCCTCGCCGGTCCCACCGCCGTCGGGAAAAGCGCCCTTGCGCTCGCGCTCGCCGAATCGCTCGGCGGCGAAATCATCTCGGTGGATTCGATGCAGGTCTATCGCGGCCTCGACCTCGGCACGGCGAAGCCCTCCGCCGCCGAGCGCGCCCGCGTGCCGCATCACTTGCTGGACGTGGCGGATCTGTCGGCAGCGTTCGACGCCGCGCAGTTCGTGCGTCTGGCGACGGCAGCGGTGGTGGAAATCCAAGCTCGCGGTCGCATCCCAATTTTCTGCGGCGGCACCGGGCTGTATTTCAAGGCTTGGCTCGAAGGCCTCGGCGAAGCGCCGCCCTCCGACGCGCGCGTGCGTGCAGAGCTGGAGGTAACGCCGCTCGCGGAGCTGCTCGCCGAGTTGGAGCAACGCGACCCGCTGACTTACGCACGCATTGACCGGCAGAACCCCCGCCGCGTCATCCGCGCCGTGGAAGTCATCCGCCTTACGGGCAAGCCCTTCTCCGCCCAGCGCGCAAACTGGAATCCAGAAGTCAGAAGTCAGAAGTCAGAAGTCATTTTCTGTTTCTCCCGCGAACCCGCCGACCTCCGCGCCCGCATCGAGACACGCGTGGACACGATGTTCGCCGCCGGTTTGGTGGACGAGACGCGCGGCCTGCTTGCATGCGGCCTGGCGGGCCATCGCCACGCCATGCAAGCCCTCGGCTACCGACAGGTGGCGGCGCATCTGGCGGGCGAATGCGGGCTGGCGGAGACCATCGCGCTGGTCAAAACCAAGACGTGGCAATTCGCCCGCCGGCAGGGCACGTGGTTCCGGAGCCAGTTGTCCGTGGAACGCGTGCCACTCGCAGCGGACGCGGATGCGACCAGCGTCGCGCGCGGACTGCTGGACCGGCACGGGAGAAGAAGTGCTCAGTAGTCACCCGACCTTCATCCAGCCTGCGGCCCACTCCGTGGAATGGAGATGGTGCTCGGCGCGGCTGTCGGTCGGCATTTCACCGACTCGCATCGGGATTTAGCATGAAGAGGGTGAAGGAAAAAGATGCGTCTCGAAATCGCACATGGGCGGGATTCCGATTGGCAACCACCGCGCTTTCCGGTAGCTACCCGCGCGAAACATGGCTGACGAAAAATCCGCGAAGCACAATTACGACGAGAGCAAGGTCAAGACGCTCTCCAGCATTGACCACATCCGCCTGCGCACGGGGATGTATATCGGGCGCATCGGCAGCGGCGCGCACTACGATGACGGCTGCTACATCCTGCTCAAGGAGGTCATTGATAACGCGATTGACGAGTTCATCATGGGCTTCGGCAAGCAGGTGGAAATCACCGTCGAGGGCAACCACGTCCACGTGCGCGACTTCGGGCGCGGCATCCCGCTGGGCAAGCTCGTGGACTGCGTCTCGCAGATCAACACGGGCGCGAAATACAACAGCGAGGTCTTCCAGTTCAGCGTCGGCCTCAACGGCGTCGGCACCAAGGCCGTCAACGCGCTCTCGAAGGACTTCACCGTGCGCAGCCATCGTGACGGTGAGTTCGCGGAGGCGAGCTTCAAGCAGGGCAAGCTCAAGAAGGAGAATAAGGGCAAGACCAAGGAGCCCAACGGCACGTTCATCGAGTTCGAGCCGGACCCGGTCATCTTCAAGGAGAGCGAGTTCAAGGCGGAGTTCATCGAGCGCCGGCTGCGCCACTACAGCTACCTGAACAGCGGGCTGCGGCTGATTTACAACGGAGCCGAGTTCGTCTCGCGCCACGGCCTGCACGACTTGGTCATGGAGGATTTGCAGACGGACAACGCGGAGCCGATTTACCCGCCGCTGCACTTCACGAGCAAGACGCTGGAGTTCTGCTTCACGCACACGAACAGCCGCTACGGCGAGAGTTTCTATTCTTTCGTCAACGGCCAATACACCAGCGACGGCGGCACGCACCTGAGCGCCTTCCGCGAGGGCCTGCTCAAGGCGGTGAACGAATACACGAAGAAGGGCTACGATGGCGACGACGTGCGCGAGTGCATGGTCGGCGCGGTGGCCATCCGCATGCAGGACCCGCTCTTCGAATCGCAGACGAAGAACAAGCTGGGCAACACGGAGATCCGCACCGAGCTGGTCAACAAGGTGCGCGAGGAGTTGCTCCATTTCTTCAACCGCAACAAAGCGGTCGCGGAGCAAATCATGGGGAAGGTCGAGGACACGAAGCAGCTTCGCAAAGAGCTGCAGGACGTGAAGAAGCTCGCCCGTGAGCGGGCCAAGTCCGTCACGCTGCGCATCCCGCAGCTCAAGGACTGCAAG
>CAMBZO010000406.1 GCA_945872195.1 Akkermansia muciniphila
TCGTTGACGACGAGTTGGCCGCTCTTCGTGACGAAGAGTTCGACGGTGAGGAGGCCGACGACCCCGAGTTTCTCCAGAATGCCGCGGGCGAGTTCTACGGCTTCCTGCGCGAGGTGCGGGCCGATGGCGGCGGGGGCGAAGGTCACGTCGAGGATGTGGTTGGCGTGGCGGTTCTCGAAGACGGGGAAGGCGGCGAACTGCCCGTCCGCCGTGCGCGCGGCGATGACGGAGATTTCCTTTTCGAAGTCCACGAAAGCCTCGTAGATGCCGGTCGCCCCTTTGAGGCTAGCGAAGACTTCGGCGAGGTCGGACTGCGCGTAAACTTTCTGCTGGCCCTTGCCGTCGTAGCCGAAGCTGGCGGTCTTGAGGACGGCAGGCAGGCCGAGGTCGCGCACGGCGGCGTGGAGGTCGGTGTAGGTTTTAACCTCGCGAAAGGGCGTGGTGGGGAAGCCGTTGTCGCGCAGAAAAGTTTTCTCGCGCAGCCGCTCTTGAGTGGTGTGCAGCACACGGCCGGCGGGCCGGACGAGGGTGTGGCGCGCGGCGACTTCGGAGGCGATGGAGGGGACGTTCTCGAACTCGAAGGTGATGACGCTCACGCGCTGCGCGAAATCGGCGAGACGTTCTTCATCGAGATAATCTCCGACGGCTTCGACATCAGCGACCTGGCCAGCGGGCGTGTCCGTGTCGGGCGAATAAACCGCGACACGATAGCCGAGCTGGCGCGCGGCGATGGCCAGCATCCGGCCAAGCTGGCCGCTGCCGAGGATGCCGATGGTGGAGCCGGGGAGGATGGGGAAGTTCACGGCAGGCGGAGCGGAAATCAGGCGGCCGGCTTCGGTGGCAACTTGTGGTTCTCCCGCACCTTCGCTGTCTGCTCGGCGCGGAACCGGTCGTAAATCTTGCGGAACTTCGCGTGCTTGTTGCCGAGGATCGCGGTGGCCAGGAGCGCGGCGTTGATGGCTCCGGGCTTGCCGATGGCGAGCGCGCCCACAGGAATGCCGCCGGGCATCTGCACGATGGAGAGGAGCGAGTCGAGGCCGTTGAGCGACTTGGATTGCACGGGCACACCGAGGACGGGGAGCGAGGTCTTCGCCGCCGTCATGCCCGGCAGGTGCGCGGCCCCGCCCGCGCCGGCGATGATAACCTCGAGGCCGCGCGCGACGGCGGTCTCCGCATACTCGAACATCCGGTCCGGCGTGCGGTGGGCGGAGACGACCTCGGCCTCGTAAGGCACGCCGAGGGCGTCGAGCTGGGCGGCGGTGTGTTGCATGGTCTCCCAGTCGGACTGGCTGCCCATGATGATGCCGACGAGAGGTTGGGGTGGTGTGCGCTGGCGGGCCATGACGGGGCCATTGAAGCGGAGCCGGTCGGATTTGGCAACCGCGCCCAACTAACCAATCCACTCCTTGCCAAACGGAAACCTCCCACGCGCTGCCCAAGCACGAAGACAACCTCGGCGCTCTTCGGGATGGCACTGATGCTACATCCGTGAGCGCGCGGTCGCACTACTGGCATGTTCCGCTGCGGGCAACACTCTCCAGCTCGAATACGAGGCGGGTGCGTAGCTCATGGATTCTCTCCCTTAAGCAGCGCGAGAAAAGCCCCTTCCTCCAGAACCGGCACGCCCAGCGCCCGCGCCTTCGTCAGCTTGCTCCCCGCGTCCGCGCCACAAACCAAGTAGTGCGTCTTCGAGCTGACCGAGGAGGCCACGTTCCCGCCCAGCGCGCGAACCTTCGCCCCGGCCTCGTCGCGCCCCATGCTCGTCAGCGTGCCCGTGATGACGAAAGTCTTACCCGCGAACGGCGCGTCCGCTGTCGCGCCCTGCTCGCCCTTCGGATTGAGTCCCAACTCCTGCAGCCGCCGCAAAACCGCCTGCCCCACGCCGCCCGCAAACCAGTCCAGACACGCCTGCGCCGCCACCGGGCCGACCACGACCACAGCGTCCAGCTCCGCCGCGCCCTTTTTCTTCGCCGCGCTCGCGAAGCTGGCGGCGATGAGCCGCGCGCCCGTCGCGTTCGCCAGCGCGAGGAGTTCGGCCTGCCGCGCGGCGAGCTGGAGCTTCTCCAGCTCCGACTTGTCCTTGTTCACCTTCGCGCGCGGGCTGGCCACCTCGGCGGCTTCGCGCAGCCGGTGCAACTCCACCACGTCGCGCAGCAGCGCGGACTGCGGGATGCCCTCCAAGTCCCCGTGGAACCGCGCCAAGTCCCGCGCCGTCGTCTCGCCGATCTCGGGGATCGCCAGCGCGTGGACCCAGCGCGAGAGCGGCAACGTGCGCGCGCGCTGCACGGCCTCGATGAGCTTCGCCGCGTTCTTCTCGCCGAAGACGCGCGGCTCCGCATCTGTGCCGAGGTTGAGTGCGCCGAGTTCAGTCAGCTTGAGGTTGAAGACATCCAGCGGCTCGCCCACCAGCCCGCGCTCGATGAGCTTCTCGGCCACGATGCCGCCGAGTCCTTCGAGGTCCAGCGCCTTGCGCTGCGCGAAGTATTCCAGCCGCCGCGTCTTCTGCGCCGGGCAGCCCGCAACGTTCTGGCAGCGCCAGGCAACCTCTTCCTTCTCACCGGCGGAAACCTGTTCCTTCGCAATCGCCCCGCCGCACGCCGGGCACTTGCCGCCGACGTGCTGGAACAAATCAAATTCCTCCGCGCCCACCGGCCGCTTCGCCTTCATCACCTCGAAGACCTCGGGAATCACCATGCCCGCCTTGCGAATCACCACCGTGTCGCCGATGCGGATGTCCTTGCGGCGGATCTCGTCCTCGTTGTGCAGCGTGGCGCGCGCGACGGTCGAGCCTTGCACGAAGACCGGCTCCAGCTCCGCCACCGGCGTGAGCACCCCCGTGCGGCCCACCTGCACCGTGATGGCGCGCAGCACCGTCTCGGCGGGCGTAATCCACGGGATGGGTTTGTGAACAATCGCGTAGCCCGGCGCACGCGTCTTCGCCGGGATGCGCTCGCAGTCCGCGAGGTCGTTCACCTTCAGCACCACGCCATCAATCTCGTAGGGCAGCCGCGT
>CAMBZO010000407.1 GCA_945872195.1 Akkermansia muciniphila
ATGACGAAGCCGTTGCTCGCGTTTGTGGACGACCTCTACGAAGACCTCGAACTGTGGTATCCACTGTTGCGAATGCAGGAGGCGGGCTATGCCACGCGTTTGGCGGCGACTGAATTGCGCACCTTCTCCGGCAAGCATGGGTATCCCGCCACGAGCGACCTGCTGCTGGCGGAGGCGCGGAGCGAGGAGTTCGCCGGACTGCTGGTGCCGGGAGGTTTCATGCCGGACAAGCTCCGGCGCGATCCCCGTGTGCTGGCACTCACCCGTGAGTTTTTCGAGCAGGGCAAGCTGGTGGCCTTCATCTGCCATGGCGGTTGGATTCCCATCTCCGCGAAGATTCTCCGGGGCCGACGTGTCACCGGATCGTTGGGCATCAAGGACGACTTGGAGAACGCCGGGGCGATCTGGGTGGACGAACCCGTGGTCGTGGATGGAAATTTGATCTCAAGCCGCACCCCGCGTGATCTCGCGCCGTTTGCGAAGGCGATGGTGGATTTCCTGCAAGCGGACAGCGGGCAGCAGTCAGCTCGGAGGTTTGCCGCTGAACGCTGAACGCTCCTTACTTCTTCCCCTTCTTCAGCGCCGCCTTGGTCGCCGCCTGCAAATCGTCCAAGTCCGGCTTTAGCTCCTCCTTCGTCTCACGGCCCATGCGGTCAATGAAGAGAATCCCGTTGAGGTGGTCGGTCTCGTGCTGCACACAACGCGCCAGCAGGCCTCCGGCGCGGAAGGAAACCTTTTCGCCCTTCTCATTCGTCGCGGTCACGTCCACGGATTCGGGGCGCTCCACGTCGCCGTAGATTTTCGGGAAGCTGAGACAGCCTTCCGGACCAGCCACCGGTTCGCCGACGGGCAGCACGACAGGGTTGAGCAGCACCAGCGGCATGAACGAGTTCGGATCGGCTGGTTTGCCATTGAGGTGCAGCGTGGAAGGGCGGTCCTCGATGGGCCGGATATCAATCACCGTGAGCTGGAGCGCATGGCCGACTTGCTGCGCGGCGAGGCCGACGCCGTGGTGGGCCTCCATCGTCTCGAACATGGCGGCGATGAGTTTGTGGATTTCAGGAGTGACCTCGGTGACGAGCGCGCCCTTCTTGCGGAGGATGGGGTCGCCGTATTTGTGGACGGGGAGTTTCATGGGCGAAGTCAGGGGTTGGCCGCGAGAGGGCGCAAGGCAGAACCTAGGAAGAGACGGAAGCCGCGCCTCACCAATGATGCTGTTGAATGCAGAACCATCTTTGTTTGGGCTCTCCCTGCTCTTTTGTGGCTAATCAATTTTGACCCCGGCGATTTGCAGGATGCGGTCGAGGTCGTCGTCGTTGAAGAAGCGGATTTCCACCGCGCCTTTGCCCTTGCGGTAGCGGAGCGAAACCTTAGTGCCGAAGCGTTCCTGCAATTTGTTTTCCAAGCTCGCGGTATGCACATCGCGCGAAGGGGCGGGTTTGCTGCCGTTCGCGGACTTGGTCGGAGCTTGCGTGCTGGATTGCTGGAGTCGCGCGACGAGAGCTTCGGTCTGGCGGACGTTGAGTCCCTCCTTGAGCACGCGCTCGGCGGCGAGTTTTTGTTCTGCTGCGCCGGTCAGACCGAGGATCACCTTCGCGTGGCCGACGGAAAGCTGGCCGTGGCGGAGGTAGCCTTGGAGTTCGGGTGCGAGCTTGAGCAGTCGCAGCGCGTTGGCGACGACAGCGCGGCTCTTGCCGACTTTGGCGGCGGCGGTCTCCTGCGTGAGCTGGAATTGCTCGATGAGCTGCGCGTAGCCGAGGGCTTCCTCGATGGGGTTGAGGTTCTCGCGCTGGAGGTTTTCGATGAGCGCGAGTTCCACCACCGTGCGGTCATCGGCCTCGCGGACGATGATGGGGACGGTCTTAAGACCGAGGAGTTGCGCGGCCCGCCAACGGCG
The DNA here is from genome assembly GCA_945872195.1 of Akkermansia muciniphila. GTDB lineage: Bacteria > Verrucomicrobiota > Verrucomicrobiia > Limisphaerales > SXTU01 > SXTU01. The sequence continues at coordinate 1,898 of CAMBZO010000407.1, forward strand.
CTCGCCCGCGATGAGCTCAAAGCCATCGCCGCGCGGGCGGACGATGAGTGGCGAGAGGATGCCCTGCGCCTGGATGGAATCGGCCAGCTCGCGAAGGGCGTCCGCAGCGAAATCCTTGCGCGGCTGGAAGGCGCACGGATGCACGCTCGCGATGGCGACGGGGCGGACGTGCTCGCCGGGCGCGGCTGATGGGGCAGGGGCCGGCGCGGGTTTCGCGCTGACGGCTCCGCCTCCCAGCAAGGCGCTGAGGCCGCGTCCCAAAGCAGGTTTCGACATGGCACGAAGAGTGGAAAAGCGCAGCGGGGTTGTCGAGCGGGTTTCCGGCCTGCCAATGCGCTTTACTTGGCGGAGGACGGGACTTAGAAGAACACGCGCTTTCTGCGGCTCACTGGTTCACAGCGTCGCGGAAGCCAGCGCAAGCATGGCTGATAAATCCATTTTCATTGCAGGGCATCGCGGGCTGGCAGGCAGCGCGTTGCTGCGGCACTACTCGAAGCTTCCCGGCTGGCGGATCATCACTCGCACGCACGCGGAGCTGGAATTGAAGGACACCGCCGCCGTGCGCACGTTTTTCCAGCAGGAGCGGCCCACGCACGTCGTGCTCGCGGCGGCGCGGGTGGGCGGCATCCACGCCAACCGCACCTTTCAGGTCGAGTTCCTCCTCGACAACCTTCGCATCCAAAACAACGTCATCGAGGCCGCCGCCGACTTCGGCGTGGCGAAGTTGCTCTTCCTCGGCAGCTCGTGCGTGTATCCCAAGCACGCCCCGCAGCCGTTGCGCGAGGACGCCTTGCTCACCAGTCCGCTGGAGCCGACGAACGAGGGCTACGCGCTGGCCAAGATCGCCGGCCTGAAGCTGTGCGCCTACTACCGCCGCCAATACGGGCGTGACTTCATCAGCGCGATGCCCACGAACCTCTACGGGCCGAATGACAACTTCGACTTGGAGCATTCCCACGTCTTGCCGGCGCTGATGCGCAAGTTCCACGACGCGAAGGTGGCGCAATCGCCGACGGTGACCTTGTGGGGCACGGGTTCGCCGCGGCGCGAATTCCTGCACGCCGATGATTTCGCCGAGGCCTGCGCCGCGCTCATGGACCACTAC
>CAMBZO010000408.1 GCA_945872195.1 Akkermansia muciniphila
GTCGTCGTCCGCACGGACTTCCGCTCCACCATCCTCTGGCTGCCAGACGTGAAGACCGGCGCGGACGGCACCGCGCGCGTGCCGGTGAAGTATCCCGACTCGCTCACCGGCTGGAAGACCACCGCCCGCGCGGTCGGCAGCGGCGCGCAGTTCGGCATCGCCAACACCACCACGCGCACGAAGCAGCCGCTCATCGTGCGCTTGCAGGCCCCACGCTTTTTCTCCGTGGGTGACGAGGTGGTGTTGAGCGCGGTCGTGAACAACAACACAGAGGCGGAGTTGAGCGTGAAGGTCACGTTGGATGCGTCGGGCAACTTGGCGATTCTCGACGCGGCGCAAGCCGCGCCGGGGAGCGCACGCGGCCCGCGTGCTCCGGTCGGCGGCCCGCCGACCGGAACTCCGAACTCTAATCAGAAGGACGAGTTGGCGGCGGGCCGCCGCCAACAGCAGGCCGGCGGCCTGCGCTCCCCGGAGCTGACGCTCCGCGTCGCCGCCAACAGCGAAGCCCGCGCCGACTGGAAAGCCCGCGTCGTGACGCCCGGCGAAGTTCGCCTCAAGACCACGGCGGTCGGCGGGAAGTTCAGCGACGCGATGGAGAAGACCTACTTGTCCCACGAGCACGGCATTGAGCGCTTCCTCACCAAGGCCGGCAAGGTGCGCGGCTCCGACATCACCGTGCGGCTGGACATCCCCGCCGCACGCAAGAAGGACACCACCACGCTCGTCGTGCAGGTCGCGCCCAGCCTCGCCGTGACGATGCTCGACGCCCTGCCTTACCTGATTGATTACCCCTACGGCTGCACCGAGCAGACCATGAGCCGCTTCCTCCCGTCGGTCGTCACGGCGAAGACCTTGAAAGACCTCGGCCTTCAGCCCGAGGACGTGATGAGCCGTGTGTTTGGAGGCATTGAAGCCCGTGCCGGTGGCGCTGCTCCGCCGAATCTCGGCGCGAAGAAAGACTTGTCGAAGCTCAACGAAATGACCGACGCCGGACTCAAGCGCCTCTACGACTTCCAGCACGGCGACGGCGGCTGGGGCTGGTGGAAGGAAGGCACGAGCGACCGTTGGATGACCGCCTACGTCGTGTGGGGCCTCACGCTCGCGAAGCAATCCGGCGTGGCCATCAAGGCCAATACCATCGAGCGCGGCGCGGCTTACCTCGACAAGACGCTGGTCGAAGAAGAACTCAACTTCGACATGCAGGCCTTCATGCTGCACTCGCTCGCCGTGCAACGTGCGGACGCCAAGCAGGCTGGCTTGTCGCCGTTCCAGACAAAGGCGTTCGACAACCTGTGGAAGAACCGCGAGGCGCTCAACGCCTACACGCGCGCGCTCCTTGCGCTGTCCGCGCACCACTTCGGCAAAGGCGCGGAAGCCAAGACGCTCATCGCCAACCTGGAGAACGGCGTGAAGCGCGACGCCCGCCCGGACCTGTCCGTGCTCGTCGCCCCCTCAACTCTCAACCCTCAACTCTCAACTCCCGTCATGGGCACGGCGCATTGGGGCGAGGACGGCGTTTACTGGCGTTGGTCCGACGGCGGCGTGGAGGCCACGGCCTTCGCGCTCCGCGCGTTGCTGGCGATTGACCCGCAGAACAAGCTCATCGAGCCGGTCACCAACTGGCTGCTCAAGGGACGGCGCGGCGCGCAGTGGAGCAACACCCGCGACACCGCCATCACCATCCTCGCGCTGAACGATTACCTGCGCGTGACCAAGGAGCTCTCGCCCGAGCTGGAATACGAAGTGACGGTCAACGGCACGAGCATCGCCAAGCGCAAGATCAGCGGCGCGGAGGTCTTCGCCGCGCCCAGCCGCTTCGCCGTGGACACGAAGCTCATCAAGGACGGCGCGAACGACATCCGCATCAAGCGCAAGGGCGAGGGGCCGGTCTATTTCGCCGTCGAAGCCAAGTTCTTCAGTCTCGAAGAACCCATCCCCGCGAGCGGCAACGAGATTTTCGTGAAGCGCGAATACTTCAAGCTGGTGGGCCGCCCGACGCTGCTCAAGGGCCTGCTCTACGACAAGGTGCCCCTCCTCGACGGCGAGACCGTGAAGAGCGGCGAGCGCATCGAGACCGTCCTGACCATCGAGGCGAAGAACAACTACGAGTATCTGCTCTTCGAGGATTTGAAGCCCGCCGGCTTCGAGGCCGTGGCCGTCCGCAGCGGTGAGAGTCTCTACGCGCGCGAGCTGAAGAGCGGGGCGGTGGAGCGGAAGTTTGGCGAAGTCGGGAAGCCGGCGACGCAGCCGAGTCCAAAGTCCAAAGGTCCAAAGTCCAAAGTCGGTGCGGCCGTTGCCGCTGAGGCGCAAGTCGCCGCACCGATGCTGGTGGCCGCCGCGCCCGCGCGTGTCGGCATCGCCCCACCGATTGGTTTCCTCCCGCCCCGGCCCATCGGCATCGGCGAGCCGGACTTCACGGGCCGCTCGCGCTGGGTTTATCAAGAATTGCGCGACCGCAAGGTGGCCCTGTTCCTCGACAAGCTGCCCGAAGGCGTCTGGCAACTCCGATACGAGATGCGCGCGGAAGTCCCCGGAGCCTTCCACGCCCTCCCCGTCCTCGGCCACGCCATGTATGTGCCGGAGATTCGCTGCAACGGCGCGGAGCTGCGCGTGACAGTGGTGGATGCGAAGTGACCGATGACAGGCCAATGCACCTCGTTGCCTAGGATGAGTGTGCCCGCACTCGATCGGTCCGCTCAGTAAATTACGAGCGACTTGACCGGGTAGCCCTTGAGCTTGCTGCGGCCGTCGAGGAACTGAAGCTCGATGAGGAAGTGGACTTCCAAAATCTTTGCTCCGATTTTCTCCAGCAGATGGACTGCGGCGGAGGCCGTGCCGCCGGTGGCGAGGAGGTCGTCCACGAGCAGCACGCGCGCGCCGGGTTTCACGGCGTCAATGTGGATGGCCACGGTGTTGGAGCCGTATTCGAGGTCGTAGCTCTGCTCGTGCGTGGCGTAGGGGAGCTTGCCCTGCTTGCGCACGGGCACGAAGCCTGCGCCCAG